>DASXWB010000797.1:0-2847 GCA_036503915.1 Lacipirellulaceae bacterium
CGAGTCGTACAAGAAGCTCGACGCCAATGGCGACGGTTGGCTGGAACAACTCGAGTTGACCGACATGGTAACGATGGAGCCGCACCTCGCGCTTTCGGTTGATTTTGGCGGAGCGGATTCCGCGCAGCGCGGCGAAGCAAAACTCGCGGTAAGAAACCACGTGCCCGAGGTCAGCATCGTGGCGGCGCCGGCGGCGAGTCGCCTGGTGCTATCGGCTGGCAGTGCGCGGTTGATTGTTTCCGCACACGACCTGGCGGCAGGCGTGGGTACTAACCAGGTGAATCAGATCCGCTTGATGGTTCATGACCAAAGCGATGCCGTGTTCGAAGAGCTGGACCAGAACGCCGATGGCCGGCTTGGAGAGCGCGAGATTAGCGCGGCGGCTACTCATTTACTTGCTCGCGACGGCAATGGCGACGGCCAGTTGGCGGCCAGTGAATTACGCTACTCCATGATTGTCGCCCTCCTGCGCGGCGAGGCCGAGCAGCAACAGTCGTTTTACGTTCCCACGTTCGTGGCGCCGGCCAACGAGGCCCACGCGCCCTTGTGGTTTACGAAGGCGGACTTCAACGGCGACGGCGATATCAGCCGGCGCGAGTTTCTCGGACCGTTCGATCGTTTCGGCGAGGTCGACGAGAATCAGGACGGCTACATCAGCCGGGACGAAGCCGCCGCACTCGACGAGAAAGCCCGTAAAGACTCAGACGGATGATCCCGGAGTCCGGGTGGCATGCCTTCGCCGCGCAGTGGCGTAGGCATGCAAAGAGCGTCAAGTACATGCTCACGCGCCTACGGCGCGAGAGCATGCCACCCTCCGCAAAGACTCAGACGGATGATACCGGAGTCCAGCTTGGCGGGTCGCTCGCCGGGAAAGATTCCTCGGAGGCCTCTTCCACGATGTCCTTCGGCGGTGCGGCGGCAATCTGTGCATTTGCTTCCGACGGCGGACACTTCGTGAGTTGGTTGTTCTCTTCAGCCGCGCGCTCGTTGAGTGTCGTCAACACCGACGGCGACCAGGCTGAAGTGGATTGGCATCCCTCGACGGCCGCTCGACCGACACCGCCCGGCGGCGGCAGCACCCGGGCGGCCAGTGCTGACAAGTCCGCCGTCAACTCCGGCGCAATGGCGTCGATCAGCACGCCCAGCTTCGCGGGCAGCGAAAGCGTCACCTCGGCCCGACCATAGCGGCAGGCATTGATGATTTGCCGGGCCGCGCGGTTTGCATCCATCGACAACAGCGGCATCGAGCCGCCAATGCTGAACCAGGCGTATTCCGCCCGGTGGCGGCCTTTGAACAGCGCGTGCCGCGGGCTGCCCGTGCGCATCAGGCCCGGGTTGATTGTCGTCACGTAGATTCCATCCTTGGCGAGCTCCGCGCGCATGCCTTTGGACAGTCCCACAAGCGCGAACTTGCTCGCGCAATAGGGAAGCAAGTGCGGCACTGCGATCTTGCCGCCGATCGAGGCGATATTCACGATGCGGCCGTGGCCGCGGCGGCGCATTTCGGGCAAAACTTGCTCGCAGCACAAGAGCGGCGCCCAGAAATGCACGGCCATGGCATGTTCGAAATCGGCCCGCGTCATTGTTTCGGTCGGTCCGACTTGAATCACGCCGGCGTTGTTCACCAGCACGTCGACCGAGCCGACCTCGCGCCGGATGCGGTCGAACAGGCCGCTGATTTCATTCGGCTTCGTAAGATCGCAGGCCAGCGCCGCGACAAACGGCGCGCGGCCGCGCAGCTCCGCCTCGGCATTGGCCAGCTCCTCGTCGTCGCGGGCGCAGATCACCAGCGAGGCGCCTTCGTCCGCCAGTTGCCGGGCCAGAAGCAGCCCCAGCCCGCGCGAGCCGCCTGTGATGGCCACGAGCCGGTTTTGGAAGTCGTAGCGGCGTAGCCAGGAAGCGGCCAGGCGGGTTGCTCCATAAGCGACGGCGGTCGCGGCGGCACCTTTCAAAGCGCTGCGCGCAACGTTCCCGCGACGGCCGTGATTAGCGGCGTGCATCATCCTTGCGATTCGCATTGCGTTACTCTCCTCAACAATATCGGCGCCGTTCGCTGCTACATTATCTCCGGCGACGAATGCTTCATCGCTCCGGATTCCATCGTCGCCTTGAACCGCCTCAAGTCCTCGTCGAGCTTTTGGCACAGTCCGTCGCCCAGCCAATCGGCGATCTGCGCGCCAATTTTTCCAGCCGGCGGGTTGTATTTCATCGACAGAGTGAGTTCGGTGCCGCCGTCGGTCGTGCGGTTGAAATGAACGCTGCCGGCCGTGTCGATGTGCCCGCCCGGAAGCGACCGCCACGCGATCACGTCGTCGAGACGTTCGTTGATAATCTCCGCATCCCACTCGACCTCTTTACCAAAGGGCCCGTTGGCCACCCAGTGGGACTGCTGCGAATCGATCGGCTCGACGCGCTTGAGGTGCCCCATCACCTGGGGCAGGTTTTCAAGATTCCGCCAGAACCGGTAAAGGTCCTCGGGCGGCCGATTGATCTTGATTGTCTTTTCGATTTTCACGCCGTGCTGGGCAGGCACGGCAGTCGCCGGATTGTGCTCCACCGTATTAATCCCCAGCGCCGCGTAGCACTGGCAACGGCCCGTGTAACCGCGCCATACGAGTCCGGCGCCGATTGCGCCAGCGATCAGGCTATCCCATCGGCTGCGCGCGATGGCATACGCGGCGAGCGCGGCGCCGGCGGCGATGGATAGAAGTCGTTCTCCCTCTCCGACGTTTGGGCTCTGCAGTGATTCCCCTGGTTCGTATCCTGTTAACGCTCGACGGCTCCCGCGATTCGACATTTGGTTGAATCCGAACTGGCTCATGGAATAGCTCCTTTAACGTCACCATC
>DASXWB010000798.1:0-2300 GCA_036503915.1 Lacipirellulaceae bacterium
AGCGCGATTGGGGGGGACATTGCTTTGACTGGCGGATTGTCACGACAATAGTTACTCTCGAGTCACTGGGCCTGAAGTCCATAGCTTCTGCACTGCTATGGGGTCGCTCCGCACGAGCGACTGACAACTTTTGAGGAGTACCGCTAATGATGGGGACGAAACCTGGCGCAGCTGCGGTCCGTCGGCCGCTTGTTTTTGGTTTGGCAATGGTCGCTGTTCTTTCGTGCGTCGCCGGCACGGCGATTGCCGATGACGACGACATTGTGAACGCTAGCGGGTTTGAGCTTCCGTTCACCACCGTGTTTTTAGGCACCGGCCAGCTTGAAGGGCAGGTCAACCCAGCGGGTGAAGGTCAGGTTATTCCACCCGGCCAGTGGCAGCGCACGCCGGGCGGAACGAGCACGGCAGTTGTGCAATCGACCGTGTTTGCACCGGGCGGTGGCACGCAAGCCGTTCGCGTTGATCGGGCAGCGAATAACGATGTTCGATGGGCAGTGCAGGTCGATCACCTGGGATATCCAGATTATCCGAACCCGTTCCCCCCAGAGCCTGCGCAGCCATGCCTATGCATCAATTGGGACATGCGAGTGGAGCAAACGCAGGGCGCGGCCGGGACGTTTGGACCGTTTTTCGGCGTCGAGGCGTATGATGATGCGAGCGCAATTGGCCTTTTAGGCTCGCTCGGTGTTGATGCGACAACCGGAGATGTTTTGTACCAAGCGACAGGGACGGGCGCCCTCACCGAAACGGGAAGCAAGGTCGGATTTGGACAGTGGAATCGTTTTCAAATCAAGTTGGACTACAGTACTGATCAATACACTATCTACCGCAACTTTGCGAGCCTGGGGACTTTTGGGTTTGTTGATGGCGCTGGCTTAAACCAGTTTTCAGATGCAGATATTTCAGCCCTCGGGGCCGCAGGCGATGCGGGCTCCCAGGCGTTAACGGGGACGGCATACTTTGATAACTTTCTGGTTCGCGAGGGGGCTTGCCCCATTCCCGAGCCAGCCACAATTGCTTTGATTGGATTCGGTTTGGCCGGCGCGTCTTTGGGCGCGCGGCGGAATCGACAGGGCCAGCGCTAGCGGCGGTCACTAGCAGTTTTGTACGAACGAGAAGATACGAAAACAGGTGGCATCACCTACAGGTGGCATCACCTAAGCGACATCTTTGAAATTATGACACTACCAAGGTTGCATTTATTTCTTGCTGTTGGACTTGCACTCGTGGCTCTGGGCGCTTCGAATGCAGAGGCCCAGGACGCTTCGCGTTCGCGCGGGAGCGTCAAGGTCCGAGCACGATTCTTTAATCCATTCGATGTAGGCGGTGGTCGCTTTACGCTGAGCCCGTTCGGACTCTTCACGGTGGGAGTACCGTCTGCTGCGCCGGCACCACTCGATCCTGCCCCGGCAGGCGCGCCGACGCCTCAGTCGGCCGATTCCGGCGACAGCCTGGCTGTCGGCGCGGGCGGCGTTCGGCCGCCGTTCCGGCCGCCCGTGCGCAGCCCTTTCCGACCGCCGCCGCGCCCGCCGTTCTAACACTTCTATCGATCGCGGCTGGTGAGCCAGAAGTGTGTCTGGGGGAGCGCGCTGTTCGCGGACACATAACCGGGCCGATGCGCCCAGAGGCGCCCTATCGTAAGAGGAGGGCGGCTATTCTTTCTGCGGCCTGCTGACCTCTGGCGATTCATTGCGATATGCCGACGTCGACAATTCACAGTTGCAAAACTCCACGTTTTGCGACTGGTCGTTTTGCCGCCATTTCGGTTATCTAACTCCTGCGCGACGCATTTCCTGGTTTGATTTTCGCCCCAGCGAATTTTTTTCTTTTTTTCGTGGGGCGAAATTCGGCGAGTTTCGCCCACCTTGCCCGCGCAAGTTGTTTGTGGCTCACCGGTTGGCGCGTGGCAGTGGGGCGAAATTGTGTGAATTTCGCCCCGGGGGTGGTGCAAAATTCGTCCCAGGTGGGGCGTTATTCGTCTGACACTGCGCGGCTTCGCCATACGTGCGCAAAATTCTCTGGTGTGGGTATTGCGCACCTGCGGCGATTCTGACACATGATGCAAAGACGCCGGTCGGCGCGCACCGCTAGCGCGGACGGCTTCATCAGCTGAAGGCTAATGGCCGCGGGCTCCAGAGCACTTCTTCGGTTATCAAAGAACGAGGTGGCCGACAGTGCCGGCGTGGCAGCATTATAGAATAGTGTACCTATGTGCACAAGACTTTTTTCGGCCACTCGGAAAACGATGGGGTCAGCGGAAAGGTGTCAGGATCTGAATGCGAATCGTTCGTGACACCTTT
>DASXWB010000799.1:0-3040 GCA_036503915.1 Lacipirellulaceae bacterium
CTGGCCCTAATACAATTCTATCGCTGCGGTCAATTGTCGAGGGAAAATGAGAGGGCATAGCTGATGTTCCCGTGCGGCATGGAAAGCAAACACAAATCCAAGCTGCCAGTTGAATGCGCTTGGTTTCGCCTGATTTTCGCAGATGTCCAAAACTCCTCCCCAGTATATTGGCCATCTTCGGTCACGGACCTCGTTTTGGCGTAGATGCGCAAAACTTCCCCACCCTATTTTGCGCATCTAGGGACGAGGATATTCTTTCGAGATGTCACAGAACGATTGCGCAAAGCGAGCGCGGCCGCCGCGACGACTAGGCCCGAATACATCGCTGCCGGGGTGGCTATGTGACCTGATGTATAGTATAGCTCATCCAGTGGCCAAATTCAACCCGTTTTTGGCCGCCTCCGATAGTCAGCCCAACGGCGAATAGCGGCCAACACGGTTGCAGTAATCGCGAAACTCGTCGCCGAAACGCCCGGCTAAAAACCGCTCTTCGCGCAGGATGACGCCGTGCAGCAGCAGGATGAAGGCCGCCGCCACGATCAGGAAGATGATGCGGCCGTGGATGAGAAAAGCGGCGACGAACATCATGTCGAACGCCATGTAGATCGGGTTGCGCGAGTAGGCGAAGAGGCCGGTCGTGACGAGTGGGCCGGGCTCATTGCGGTCGATGCCCATTCGCCAGGAGGCGTCCATCGCGCGAATGGCGGCCGCGAATGCCAGGGGCACAGCGACCAGAAGTATCGCCCCTGCGATTTTCAACGGCAGCGCGTCGAGCGGCCGCGAGGCGAACCAATCGGGCAGCCAGGCGAGCGGCAGCGATAGGGCCTCGGCCACCAGCAGATAGAACCAGAACAGAAACACGGCGACGATCAGCGAATCGTAGATCATCTGACGGGCCGGCCGCTCGCGGTCGACGACCATCACGCGCAGCCCGCGGCGTCGCATGGCGCGTACCTGCAGCCGGCTGATTATCAGCATCGCCCCAAGCACAACCAGCGGTAGCCAGCGCAGAACGACGTTGAGCCACATGTGTTGTTGTCAATTGTCCACAAAGAATGAGTCAAAGCAATTGACGGATGATGCGGCAGGGGTTGCCGGCGGCGAAGACGCCGGGCGGGATATCGCGGGTGATGACGCTGCCGGCGCCGACGACGGAGCGGTCGCCAATTTTCACGCCGGGGCAGATGACGGCCGCGCCGCCGACCCAGACGTCGGAACCGATCTCCACCGGTTTGCCAAATTCCAGGGCGACTTTCGACTCGTCGCCCGCGGGCGGGCGGCGCATTTTGTAGTCCAGCGGGTGCGTGGCCGTGTAGATTTGCACGGCCGGGCCGAAGAGCGTGTAGTCGCCGACGCGGATCGTGCACACGTCGAGCAGGATGCAGTTGAAGTTGAAGTAGCACTTGCGGCCGAGGTGGATGTTGGACCCGTAATCACAATAGAACGGCGGCTGGATCCAAACATCATCGCCGCCGGCGCCGAGCAGCTCGCGCAGGATGCGCCGCCGCTCGGCCTCATCCACTTCGCGCGTGGCGCTCAAGTCCTGGCAGAGATTGCGTGCGCGCTCGCGCGCGGCGACCAGCTCCGGATCGAGCGGATCGTAAAGCTCGCCGGCAAGCATTTTTTGGCGTTCGGTGCGCATGCGTGAAACGGGGCATTCAGCTGCCACTTAAGGGATCACATCGAAGATGGCGTTCCCACCAATGCGGACAGCTCGAAGGCGGCCGTCCAACGTAAACAAACGCATTTCGCCCAGCTCCTCAGCGGCGCTGATTAACGATGCATCCGCCATGTCGAGTGGCATGTCCGCATATTGATTCATTAGTTCGTGCATGCGTCGCCACGCGTCAACGTGGGGCAAGTGCAAACGCACGAGGCCATCCGCCATAAATGACCATAATTCGTTTTGTGCCGTTATCCCGCCAGCCCGATGCAGCAGATACATGGCCTCGGTCAAGCAAGGCCATGTGGTGATTAGCGGCGCAGGAGGCAGCGCGGACAGCGATTGGACACAGCGCGCATGGTTCGGATCGCGGGCGTCAATAAGTGCGACGAGCGGTCCTGTGTCGCAGAGGCTCACAGACGCCCCTCACGGCGTTTGTCTTCGAGATGTTCGGTAAAGCGTTCGCCGCAGTTCTCGGAGAGCGCTAAGTCGCCACCGCTAGCGATACGCCCAGTGCGGCCGGCAAAGAGATCGGCAAGCGACTTGGCTCCGTTGGAAGCAACCACTTGAGTGGCGCCCGGCAAATGGGCGGCAATCCAACCCAGCGGCGTCGTACCATTAGCAGCCGCCGCTTGCTGAAGCGCGTCGTAGATTGGATCGGGAAGTTCGAGGTTGTGTGACACGTCAGTCTCTGCCGCTTTATCTAAAGTATACCAAAAGCCGGGACCGGGTAGACATTATGGTGGGTGATTCTGCACGGCGAACCAATGCAGAATCAAGCGGATCGTAAAGCCCGCCCTCTAGCATTTTGGGATAATTCAGCATACTGCCCGAGCGCGTGTTAGAAGGTCGGGGTTAATCATGGGTGTGCAGCGAGAAAACGGCTATTCAGCGTCCGTCGCTGCCTGCCTGATTGTCGGAAATCAGCGCCTGCATGTCGCGAAATTGAACCGCGACTATCTTACTTACTCTCGTGGACCCTTGCGAGTTAGCGCCGGAAACCGAGGCGCAGCCGAACGTCGTCATCGACGAGCAGAAATCGACTCGACTGATCGTGCTGAACGATGGCGTCGCGGCTCGAAGCGTGGTACTCGGTGTTGGCGCCGTTTTAGCGCACGCAGCGCGATTTTGCGCTTAGTGGCGTTCACGCCGCTTTGGCTCTGGTCGTAGCCCCGCCTGCGGCGGAGTATGACCGTGAACGGTCGCGTTGACCATTACGACAGCGACTATCGCGTGGGGACTGGTCCGCTCTCCAAAAGCGCCATTGCAAATGCCGCCGCTACATCACAGGCGTATGGTCGCCACGACAAGACGTGAGGCGCGTTCTTTTTGGCGTCTGCCATATCCGAAACGGCGCGTATCATGAAAAACCCCGGC
>DASXWB010000800.1:0-3529 GCA_036503915.1 Lacipirellulaceae bacterium
CCAGCTAGCAGAACATCGATTTCAAATGCGCTCTAGAAATGCTGTGCCGAAAGCGTTCGATTGCCGGCACACTTCGGCGAGTTTCTTTTGGCTGAGGTGGACCCCCAAAAACTGGACTCGGTTTCAGCAGCGACTTGTGCCGTCGCTAGCAGCTTGCAGTGACTTCTCTTGACCGGGCCTCATGCGGCTGCGACTATCCGCGGCCGCGGGGATTCTGGAGCTCGACGAATGTTGACCAAGATGCGCGTATGGCTGGCGGCGGCCGGCTGCTCGTTTGCGGCCGTGCTGGCGGGGTGCCAATCGCCCTATTATGCCGACCGCGGCGCGGCGGTCGGCGGCCTGACTGGCGCCGGCGTTGGCGCGTTGGTCGGTGATGCGCTGGGTGAAACGGCGGGCGGCGCGGTCATCGGGGCCGGCATTGGCGCCCTCACGGGCGGCGCGATTGGCGGCGCGCTGGATGACATCGAAGCGCGCAACCGCGCCGAAATCGCGGCTCAGCTTGGAAGGCCTGTCGCGCTGGGGCAGGCGAACATTGGCGAAGTCGTGGCGATGACCCGCGCCGGTGTCAATTCGGGACTGATCGTCAACTACGTAAATAACTCGGGCATGGCCCAGCCGCCAAGCGCGCAGGATGTAATCTATTTGACGCAACAGGGCGTCTCGCCGGATGTGATCCAGGCGATGCAAAGTCCGCGCGTGGCCCAGGTGCCTGTCCACGTTGCTCCGCCCCCCACTCCGGTGATCGTCGAAGAGTACTATTACGGCCGGCCGTACTGGCCGCCCCATCACTTCGATTTTCATCACCACCACCACCATCGCCATCACGGTCACGGGCGCATCGGCTGGGGCATCTCCTTTTCGGGCTAGCTGTACGGCAGCCCCGCCATTTTCCGCTGGTTGCCACCGGTCCGCCGGGCTGTTGGCGGGGTTAAAAGTTGTGGGATAGCGTGCGTCCGCGGCGGCGCCGAAGTGGTGCTATTGGGTCTTCCGGCAGGTCGCAGACCCCTCGATTTTCGTGGTTCTAGCGCCGCCCAGTTGGTATCATGGGATGACCGGCGATATCCTCAACGCAATCAAGGACTTACACCCAGTTCCGCCGATCGAAGGCAAGGGCATTTCGCCCGGCGAATGCGGCAATAAGACTATGCGATACTTACGGCTCGCTGCCCTTTGCGCAACCTTGATCGGCTGCAGTGCCCTCTATGCCTGGGCCCAAACCGACGCTGAGCCACCCATCGAGGCCGAGGCGGTCCCGGCCGCGAGCGAGGCAAAACCGGACTCGGCGGAGAAAGAATCCGCCCCGCCGCCGGACGACGTTCGGCTGACGTTCAACTTCCGCTATCAGCCGTGGCAAGACGTGCTGGACTGGTTCGCCGACCAGGCAGGCCTTTCGCTGCTGGTTGAGTCGCCGCCGCCGGGCACGTTCAATTATCGCGATTCGCGCAGCTACACGCCGGCCGAAGCGCTCGACGTGCTCAATAGCGTGCTGCTCACGAAGGGTTACACGCTGGTGCGTCGTGAGCGCATGCTCGTGCTGGTGAATTTAGAAGACGGCATTCCGCCGAATCTTGTGCCTGATGTACCGCTGGAGGAGCTTGACCAGCGCGGGGAGCACGAGCTCGTTCGCGTGTTGTTCTCTGTGTGGAACATGACGCCCGAACAGGCTGCCGAAGAGATTCAAGAGGTGCTGGGCCCGCAAGGCAAGATCGTGACGCTGCCCCAAGCGCGGCAGATCCAGGTGACGGAAACGGCCGGACGGCTGCGCACAATTCGGTCGATCGTCAACGCGGTCGAGCAGCCCGAGCTGGGGAACGCCGGTCTTCGCGAGTTCAAACTGAAGTATCTCACGTTCGACACGGCGATGCCCACGATCCGGCAGATGCTTGGCATCCCGGCGGACGCATTTGGCACACCGGACGGATCGATGCAAATCACCAAAAGCGCCACGGAAGAAAAGCTGCTGTTCCGCGGCACGGCCCAGCACGCTGCTCGGCTGGAAGAAATCCTGCGGCTGATTGACGTGCCGGAAGCGGCCGCGGGCGTGGCCGGCTCGCCGCAAATTGAGGTGTATCCTCTGCTCTTGGAGGATTCTGACGCGATCGAAGAGTCGCTCCGCGCGCTGTTGGGCAATGATCCGAGCGTCATCATCACGGCGAATGAGGATGACGGTTTCATCGTGGCGATCGCCCGGCCGGCGCAACAGGCCACAATCCGCGCCACGCTCGAGCAGATGCAGAAGGACACGAGGCAAGTTGACGTCGTGAAGCTTTCCGACGTCGATCCGCAGGTGGCGGTGCTGGCCATCAACAAGCTATTCGGCAGCAGTGGCGACGAGCCGGATCCAAGGGCGCCGCGCGTAGACGCCGACATCGCCTCGCGAAGCCTGTTGATTCGCGGCACGGCCAGCCAAGTGGAGCAGATTCGCTCCCTGTTACGAAAACTGGGCGAGACGGAAGAAGGCGACGCTCGAACGGCCAAGTCGCGACAACGTGTGCGCCTGTTGCCGCTCACCGGCTCGGCGGCGCGCACGGCGATCTCGCAGCTGGAAGACATCTGGCCAACCGTGCGAACCAACCGGCTGAGAATCGTGAGGCCATCGGCTGGCATCCAGTCGTATCGGCCCAGCGAGACTTCGGAAGAAACTCCCGCCGCTGCGCAACGAGTCGAGCCTTCGGCGACGCTGCCTGTCGAGCAGCAACCTCAGGCGGTGCAAGATATGTGGCAGATGTTCCTCAATGGAAACCGCTCGGCCGCGCCCACGGTGCCAGCCGAGGAACCAGTCGATCGCGAGGCGAAAACCGAAGAAGATCGCATGACGAATGAGGCGTCGCCGAAAGCGGGGCGGGACGGATTATTCCGCCTGGCCGCCGACGTTGTCGAACAGCCGGAGACGCCGTCATTCGACCCGGAAGATGAGCTTGCCGCGCAACAAGACGAATCGCCTGAGAATGTTGAGCAGCCCCAGGCGGCTCCAGGCGCGGGTGCGCCGGTTCTCATTGCGCCGGGACCTGGCGGCACGGTCATCGCCTCCGACGATTTGGAAGCGCTCGACGAGGTGGAAGAGCTGCTTGGCGTCGTGGCCGGGAAGAATTCGACATCCGGCCGCGAGTTCGCCGTGTTCTATTTGAAATACTCGAAGGCATCAAACATTGCCGAAGTTCTGGCTGCAATTTACGGCGGCCGATCCGGTGGCGGCGATCGCGGCATTATCGGCGACATGGCCAACAGCGCCCTGGGCAATGTCGGCGGCGCGCTGATGGGCGACCTGCTATTGGGCGGCGGCGGCGCCACCGCCGGCGCATTCACCTCCGCCAACGTCGATATCGTGCCCGATGCGCGGCTCAACGCGCTTGTGGTTCACGCCAAACCGAACGATCTGGATACGATCGAGCAGCTTCTCAAGGTACTCGATCAGCAGACCGGGCCGGAAGACGTCGAGGCGGAGGCCGAGCCCCGGCTGATTCCCGTGTACAACACCACGGCCGCCGAGGTGTCGGAGATCGTACAGCAGGTGTATGCCGATCGCATG
>DASXWB010000801.1:0-8750 GCA_036503915.1 Lacipirellulaceae bacterium
AAGCTCGCGATTCAAAACCTGAAGCTCCGCGGCGATTGATCGCCCGCTCGGAGTCGGCGGAAGGCATTCGCGCGCTGGCTGTTTTGGATCGCGAGCGCTTGCGGGCTTGTTGTTTCGTTTGCGGTCGTACGTGCGTGCATAGACATGATGAGTCACCGCAATGACAACTTGGCAATTGCGGCCGTGCCTAGCTTATTTGGATGGCGGAACTGAATGGCGATATGACGGAAGCGGGAGAAGCTAGGCTATTCCTTTAGTCAGTTTCGCCTCCGTCGCGTGAACATAGTGCTTTGACGACTTCGGTCGCAGTATCGTCACTCAAGATTCTCACGGACCCGTCGCATAAGGCAACATGCGAACCAGATGTATGAAAACTATACATCGACGGAAAATTGGACCAATTCACCTTTGCTTTGCCGAATCCACCAAACTCGCCGGCAGCCCAAACCCCTTCACCCCAAGGCGAAGGTTCAACCACTCTACCGTTAACATACGAATTGGGGAATCCGGCTTTCTCGGCAATCAGAATGGTGTGTGAAAGTCCGTCGGTAGCGTATCTCAGCGGAGCACTGCCGCGAGCACCATTACGGTCATCAGGAGGTACTTCTTTTCCGCCGGACATTGTCCATTCGTAGCGAGCCAGCCCGTACCAAGCGCCCGGCAATTGTTTTCCGCTGATTTGGTTGTACTCTTCGACCTCTTCAACGCCAACAAAAAAAATGTGTGAATAGTCGTTCGCTCCCATTCCTGATTCGGACTTACCGCCGCCAGTAAGAACCGATCGCGGTGAATCCGGGGTCGACGGGCATTGGAAGATACCCAGTACGATGGCTACAAGCTGGGCATTGTCATCGGCGATTGGGGTGGAGGAAAAATTCAATCGATCATAAAGTGCTTGTTCGCCGAGAAACGGGAGAAGCGACGTTCTCCAGGAAAAGGATGAGCGGTGAAACTCGTACTCAGCATTTGACTCTGCCTGTCCCTCTTTATTGCGAATAGTCTCCCAACTTGCAGGGAGACGGCCCTGGTTGTTGGTCGAATACTCGATTGTCGCGAGACATATCTGCTTTAAATTATTCTTGCACGTCGTTTTTCGTGCAGATTCGCGTGCAACTTGGATAGCTGGCAAAATGAGTGCGACGAGCACTCCAATGATCGCGATCACAATTAGTAGTTCGACAATCGTTAGACCATGAGTCCGCACTGACCTGAACATTTGACGGCCCTTGCAAAACTGTCTACGGCGACAGCAGGCGATACATGTCAAATGGAACATATTTTGATTATATGCCCGTGCACCCGAAGACGTCACCGCCTTTCTCCTTCGAGTTACAGGATACCGATGCAGGCTCGTCTGCTCGGCTGGCGTACTTCACAACTCCTCATGGCGCCGTCGATACGCCCGCGTTCATGCCGGTCGGCACGCAGGGCACTGTGAAAGCCGTCGACCCTGGCCGGCTGCGCGAGACCGGCGCGCAGATGATTCTCGCCAACACGTATCACCTGACGCTGCGGCCGGGCGAACAAATTGTCGCGGCGCTGGGCGGCTTGCACGCGTTCATGGGCTGGGACGGTCCGATCCTTACCGACAGCGGCGGCTTCCAGGTCTTCAGCCTCGCCGAGCGGATGAAGATCGACGAGCGCGGCGCAAGCTTTCGCTCGCACATCGACGGTGCGCCCATCGAGCTGACGCCCGAGCGCGCCGTCGCCATCCAGGAACAACTCGGCAGCGACGTGGCGATGGTGCTGGACCACGTTGTTTCGCTGCCCAACACGCGCGATGTGGTCGCCGACGCCATGCGCCGCAGCCTGCGCTGGGCCGAGCGCTGCAAAGCGGCCGCAACCCGACCGGATCAAGCGTTGTTTGGAATCGTGCAAGGCGGCTTGGACGCCGAGCTGCGCGCCGAATCGGCCGCCGCCCTCGTCGCGATGGATTTCGCCGGTTACGCGATTGGCGGGTTGAGCGTCGGCGAGACCCCGGCCGAGATGATGGCCGGCGTCGAAATGACCGTGCCGCTGTTGCCGCACGAGCGGCCGCGCTACCTGATGGGCGTCGGCCGGCCGATCGACCTGCTCGAGGCGATCGCCCGCGGCGTCGACCTGTTCGATTGCGTGATGCCGACTCGCAACGGGCGAAATGCGCTGGCGTTCACCGACGCCGGTCCGGTGCGGTTGAGAAACGAGCGGCATGCGCTCGACCGCCAACCGCTCGACCAGGCGTGCCCCTGCATGGCCTGCCGCCATAGCCGCGGATACCTGCGTCACTTATTTCAGGCGAACGAAATGCTGGGGCCGATGCTCGTGTCGATCCATAACCTCACGTACTACCAGCGGCTGCTGACCGAGGCTCGGAAGGCTATCGCCGAGGACCGGTTCGCCGAGTTCGTCAGCGAGCGCCGCCGCAATTGGGAGTCGGCCATGTAGGTCCGGCGAGCCGAGCCGGACCAAGAACGCTCAGCTTGGTGCCGCTCGGCTCGCGGCACCTACTCGCCCTTGTCCGTTGCGGCGCTTGGGCTTATGATGACGGCCTTGGTTCGCAACCCACCAGGCCCGATGCCGACGGCGTCGGGCCATTTCTGCTGACATTTTGCCGCCCGGCCCTGTCCCCCAACGGATGCTCCCCCTGCAAGTGCCCGCGCTCCTTCAAGAGTTTTGGCTGCTCGCTCAAGGCGAGGCGCCGCCCGCCACCGACCCCAATGGGCTTTTGCGGTTCATGGGGCCGATGGTGATCATCATGTTCTTGTTTTACTTCATGCTGATCCGGCCACAGAAACGCAAGGAGCAGGAGCTCCGCGAGATGGTCCGCAATGTGAAAGAGAACGACCGCGTGGTCACGATCGGCGGAATCTATGGCGTGGTCACGAACGTGCAGCGCGACGCCGATCGCGTAACCATTCGCGTCGACGAAACGACCGGTACGAAGCTAAAGGTCAACATGTCGGCCATCGCCCGCGTAGTAACGGCTGAGGATCAAGAATCGGGCGCGGCGCCGAACAAGGGAAAAGCGGCCACGGGGAGCTGAACCTCGCGCCGGGCGGTGTCACGCAGTAGACGGCTTTATTGTGGAATAGAAATGAAGAAAAGCGGAATGAAACTCGCATCGATCTCACTAATCTTGGCGCTTGCCGTGATGGCTCTGGCTTTTGCGCCCGCCAGCGTTTTTGCCCAGGAGCCGGCACGCGACACCGCAGCGGATGCAGCCGCCACGGATGAAACGAATGCGGATGCAGCCGCGCCGTCGACTCGAGCCGATCGGCCCGCCGCAAACACTCCAGTTCTGACGCGACCTGCGGGCACGACCGAGCCGGCTGGAGATACTGTTGACGAAGGTGAACTCACCGAAGAACCAGGCGCCGAATCGATGGACGATGAGGTGCCCTCGCGGCAGCCTTCGCTGCCGGCCGGCGGGACTCAGGAGCCACTGGCCGAACAAGCGACTGAACAAATCACGACGGCCACGGGCCAAACGGCCCCCACAACGTCCGACGGCGGAATGAGCGCTGGGCTGCAGCTCTTCCTGGTTCTTGCGCTCGTCGTCGGTGCGGTCGCTTTGGGAAACTACCTGGCGAAGCAATGGAAAATGCCAGACCACGGCTGGAAGATCAGCCTGGTGCTGGCGGTGATGATCGTCTCCATTTTCATTTGCGCATTCGGCGAGTTCAAGTTTGGCCCCGACCTGGCCGGTGGCATCACGCTCATCTACGAGCTCGACGAAACATCTGCCGTCGAGCCGCAAGCCACTTCGCAAACTGGCGCGTCTGAAGACGAACAGCAAATCCGCGCGGGCGGCCGCGAATTCCAGCTCAGGGAGCTGATTGCCGCGCTCAAGAAGCGCCTCGACCCGGACGGCACGAAGGAAATAACGATTCGGGCCTACGGCCAGGCGGTCGAAATCATTATTCCGGAGACCGGCGAAGACGAAATGGAGTTCGTCAAGCGTCGGATCACGGACCTCGGCCAGCTCGAGTTTCGCATCACGGCCGATTCCCGGCGCAGCGGCGAGGACCGCGCCATCATCGAGCAGGCCAAGCTGCTCCCGCCCAGCCAGAAAAACGTGATGCTTGGCGGCAATAAGGTCGCCGAGTGGGTCGCCTATGACGTAGCCGAGTTCGGACCGGTTGATGAGCCGGACGAGAGCGGCCTCGTCAAGCGCCTGGCAAACGGCCGTCCCGAAGCGGTTGTCCTGACCGAGCCCGATGCGCTGACCGTCACGGGCGAATACCTGGCATCTGCGAGCAAAGGCTTAGACGAGACCGGCAGCGGACTCGCCGTTCACTTCTCCTTCGACCGCCGGGGCGCCCAATTGTTCCGGCGACTGACAAGCCAGAACAAGCCGAATCCCGCGACGCCGAACGTTTATCGACATCTGGGAATCGTTCTCGACAAAATGCTGCTCAGCGCCCCGCGAATCATCACCACCATTTCCGATAAAGGCACGATCAGCGGCGGCAACATGACCGAACGCGAAGTCGAGCACATCATCGAAGTGCTCAACGCCGGCAGCTTGCCCGCCGCCCTCAATAAAACGCCGATCAGCCAGGAAGTGATCAGCCCCACCCTCGGCGCCGAAACGATCGAAAAGGGCAAAGTGGCCATCGCCGGATCGATGATCGCCGTAGTGCTATTCATGCTCGTGTACTACCGATTCGCGGGCATCGTGGCCTGCCTGGCGCTGACGTTCAATCTACTCCTGGTGATGTCGCTGATGGTGATGATCAAGGCGGCATTCACCCTGCCGGGGCTGGCGGGCCTGGTGCTCACGATCGGTATGGCGGTCGACGCCAACGTGCTCATTTACGAGCGGATTCGCGAGGAGCTCAAGAGCGGCGCCGCGCTGCGCATGGCCATCCGCAATGGCTTCGGCCGGGCGATGAGCGCCATCATCGACTCGAACGTCACGACAATCATCACCGGCATCGTGCTGTTCTACATCGGCACTGACCAGGTAAAGGGCTTTGCCGTGACCTTGATTCTCGGCATCCTCACGAGCATGTTCACGGCGATTTTCTTCGCCCGGCTGGTGTTCGACGTGGCCGAACGCCGCGGCTGGGTGAAGCACGTGCGGATGATGAAGATCCTGTCGCAGCCCAACTACAATTTTCTGGGCGCGCGATGGGTGGCCATCGGTTTGTCGCTGGCGCTCATCGCGATTGGCATGGTGGCGGTTTATTTCCGCGGGGCGCAGCTTTTGGACATCGATTTTACGGGTGGCTCTTCGGTCACGTTCGCGCTCAAACCCTCCGAGCGGATGCCCATTTCCGACGTTCGGGCCGCATTGACCGACTCAGAGCTGGCCGACAAAAACTTGTTGATCGTCGAGCGCGGCACCACGAACACGCGCTATCAGCTCGATACGAGCGAGCAATCGGTGGATAAGGCGAAGCAGATCGTCAACACGTCATTCGGTGATAAGCTCATGACATTCTCGCTCGAGTTCAGCGACTTGAAGCCGTACACGGAGGGCGACTTTACCGGTGTTGAAGCAAAACTGCGCATAAATACTGGTGAGGGATATTCGCGTGAAGACGGCGTCAGCCATGACGCCCTGCGCGAATCGATCCGAGCGGTGCTCGCCGACATGGGCCATGAAGGCATCGAGCCGATTCTCACGAACCCGAATTACCAGCCGGGCAGCGGCATTCGGTACAAGGAATGGACCGTGCGCTTCGTGGGACTGGATGACGCAGCCGTAACCGGTGTGTTGGAAAAGCTCAAGCAAGAAATGGCCGCGAGCCCGCTGTTTCCGTTGGCCAATGAGATTGGCGGCCGCGTCTCGTCGAACATGCAAGTTCAGGCGCTGTACGCGATAGTGATCAGCCTGGCCGGAGTGATCGCGTACCTGTGGCTGCGCTTCCAGAAGGTGACGTACGGCCTGGCCGCGGGCGCCGCCTTGGTGCACGACGTGCTCGTGACGATCGGCATGATGGCTCTCAGCGCTTACATCGTCAGCGCGGTGCCGCCGCTGGCCGAGGCGCTTCAGCTCGAAGCCTTCCAGATCAACTTGACGATCGTGGCCGCGCTACTTACGATCATCGGCTACTCGCTCAACGACACGATCGTAACGTTCGACCGGCTGCGCGAGATCAAGGGCAAAAGCCCGACTCTCACGCCGCAGATGGTCAATGCCAGCGTCAATCAGTGCTTGAGCCGCACGATCCTTACGGCTCTCACGGTCTTCCTGGTGGTTGTGATCCTTTATTTCTTCGGCGGGGAAGGCATCCACAGCTTCGCGTTCGCGTTTCTCGTGGGCGTGGTCGCCGGCACGTACAGCACGGTGTACATTGCCGCGCCGGTGCTGTTGTGGTTGAGCGGCGCGTCGCTATCGACGGCGAAAGCGGAAGCGGCAGCGTAGGGCGAGTGCTGGCATCCGCCATTCCCGGTGTCGAACCGCTCTAGGCCGCAAACTTTGCCTGCACGGCGACGTTTCGCCTCACGGCATTTCCGACCGCGACGACGTCAAAAAACCTCAATCAAGCCCGAGCTGGTTCGAACTCCGCGCCTCTGGCTGCCGAAGAACATACTGACTGCGCGGTGATGCTGCGTTGTCCTTGGGATTGTTCACGGACGAACCGATCGTTTGCCTCACAGCGCCGGCGGTCACGGAGTGATGACTGTCGCGCCGCAGGCTCTCCTACGAGGTTCGACCGTGACACCGACAAAAAAGATTCTTATGGCGGCCGCGTTCGTGGCGGCCGGGTATGGCGTCGCTTCTCAACTCGGCGCGCCGCAATTGCAAATCATCCGGCGGCCCCAATCGCTCGCGGATCGGGCGCCCGCGCCCGAAGCCGCGCCCGAGATTCCCGATTCGTTTCCCAGTTCATCAGGCGAGGCCCGCGCACGGCTGGTACCGGACGTACAACCGCCGCGCGAATCGGCTTTCGATCGCAGCCTCGAGGACGTGCGGGACGCGTTCGATAATCGCTCGCGAAATGAGTTTGAACTGGCCGCCGTGTCGGCGCCACCATTAGCGGTCGGCCCAGCGGCCGATTCAGCCACAACGACCCAATTCGCGCCGCGCGCCACCTTGCGCAAAGAAGCGCCGCGGCCAATCGTCACGGAGCCACGAGAGCGAGTAACAATCAAAGATGTGCCGCAGCCGGCCGCGTTTGGCCTCAATTCGCCGCCTGAAGGCATGTCCTCAGGCGGAGCGGTGAATGGCGCTCCAAGCAACCTCGTGCAGGCGCAATACTCGCAGAATCGAGCGCAGCTTGACGAAACGGCGCCCGCCGCCGATATCGTTGCCGATCAGGCTGCGCCGAACGCACACTATACTCCTCTGCCGCCCGTGCATAACGCGTCTGAATATGAATCGCGGTCGCACATCGTGGTCGACGGAGATTCGTTGGCGAAGCTCGCCGAGCGCTATCTCGATGACCCGCAGCGAGCAAACGAAATCTACGAACTGAACCGGCAAGTGCTTTCGCATCCGGACGTCTTGCCCATCGGCGCCGAGCTCATGATCCCCTCGCGCTCGACCTCGCTGCACTCGAATGTTCAATCGCCGCAATCGCTGCTTCCTCAGGCGCCGGCGATCCACGCGGCGTCGCGCGGCGGCCTCGTGCCCGTGCGGCCCATTCCGCCCGGCGCCGCACTGATGCCCCGCGCACATCTAGCGCAGCCGCGGCCCGTAGCAGGCACACTCCGTGTGCCGGCTACTAGCGGCGATTCAGCCGGCTCAGCCATGGATACTCGTGCTTGGCAACGTGTTCCATCAGGAACTTAATGAGCGGATCCTCGAGCGGCGGGCCAACTTGTTTGAGAAGCGTGTCGCCTTGCAGCTTGGATTTCCAGGGCACGACCGACAGGCCGCGGAGAACGCCAGCATCCGCGGCTGGCTCGGGGTGGTAACGCTCGAGCTGCCTTTCGATCCGCCGCACGTCGGCTTTCACCTTGTCGTCCTCCTCCCCATAAATGACGAGCCAGGCCGCATTCTGCGCGAGCGGCCGGAATCGCAATGGCCCCTGCATCGATAACCCTTTGTACGACCAGCTCGGCGAGACGAGCGCGAGGGCCTTCACATCCTGCCCCTGCTTGCCGATGGCAAGGGCCGGCGCGGCCCAATCCTGCGCGGCCCAGTTCGCCGCCACGTTGGCGCCCATCCCCGCGCCCACAAGGCATAGCTTATTGAGGTTCAGCTCGCCGGCGTCGTTCTTCGCGACCAGGAAACTTCGCACTGCCTCCATATCCAAACCGGCCATGGCCAATAAGGCTGGTTTGCCGAGCCGCGCCGCATCCAGCTCGAATTGAAATCCGTCGGGCGTTATTTGCTTCGTACTGTCCCCGTGGCCGCGCAGATCGACAGTGACCACCGCGAATGACGGCCGATCTCCTTCGCTCTCTCCGGGCGACTGCAAACGCTGGGCGAGCGGGGCGAATATCGCGCGGCTATTCTTATAGTCATGCAGCAGGACGACCGGCGTGACTTGCTTTCCGCGCGCGGTTCCCCTCGAAGCGCTTGGATAATACGTCGCCTTAAGCTGCACCCCGTCACGGGTCTGCAGCGGAACGACCTCCGCTGGCGGCGCTGGGCGAGATTGAGCACCAGCCCGCGACGCACAACATGCCGCGAAAGCGACCGCAACGCACAAGATCCGGCGAGAGGCGATCATCGGAAGTCTCTCCCTTGAGCGGGGTTGGGATGTCGGCGGCCAAGGCAGCTGATGAAAAAGCCTTGGCCGCAGTGCATTATTATATCGGGCGAGCCGCGAATCTACTGGCGGCCATATCCGACTACGATGTGACGACGGGTG
>DASXWB010000802.1:0-2144 GCA_036503915.1 Lacipirellulaceae bacterium
CATTGAACTGGTCGCGCTTGGGTACGGCCAGTTGCCAGAGCAACTTCCCGTCGGCTTCGTCGAGACACACGAGGACGCCACGGTCACCCTGGTTGTTGGGATCGCGCGGTGGATCGTTGTTGGTGCCCACCAGCACTCGGCCGCCCGCAATAACCGGCGTGGCGTAGCTGCTGGAGCCAAGATCCACAACCCAGCGCACGTTTTTCTTCGTATCGGGGTCAAAAGTGTCCGGCAGATTCGTTTCGGTTGATACCAGATTGCGTGAATACAGCTCGCCCCATTGCGGCTGGTCGGCCGCAATGGCCGCGCGCACCACCGCAAGCGAGAATAACGAGAGCACCAGTCGTTTCGGCACGTGGCAAGGATGCTTCATGGAACGCGTTTGTGAGTGACGTGGCTCCGCTTGCTGCGGGCGCGATTCATTCGGCGAGTGGAGCTCGAGCTAAAACATCATACGCCGGCCCGTCGGGACCAAGTTGGCTGGAGTACACGGTCACTTCATCGACGAGCATCGAGCCGGCGTCGTAATCGCGCAGTTCGGCAAGTTCGCTGGCGAGCGATTGGGGCTGGCCTTTGCGTCCGGCGCGGCCGAGCGTAATGTGCGGTACAAAACGGCGTTCCTCGCCGCGGTAGCCGCGCTTCCTGAGGCGGCGCTCGACGGCGGCGTGCAGGACGGTCATTTCCCGGCTGCCCTGCCCCGCTCCAAGCCATAATGTGCGCGGGCGATCCGCCGACGGGAACGCGCCGGCGCCGCGGACCTCGATATCAAATGCAGCGCATTCCGCGGCGGCCGCGGCAACCGCCTGGCAAACCTCCGGAATGTCGCGCTCATCGACGTCGCCGAGGAACTGGAGCGTCCAGTGCAGGTTTTCGGGGGCGACCCATTTCACGCCCGTTGCAGCGCCGGTTACTCCCATTCGGTTAATCAATTTGACAGCCGCGCTGCGGACTTCCAGCGACGCGTCGACGGCGATGAAGGTGCGAAGGGACATCGTACCGGGCGGGGAGCACGTAGCACGGAGCGGCGGATTTCTCTCCGTGCTCACTGCTCCCGCTCCCTGCTTTTAAAACGATAACATTTTCTTATACGCATCCATTCGCTGTTCAATGTCGTCACGCGAGATCTGCTGCATGCGCTCCAGGCCGAAGCCTTCGACGTTAAAGCTGGCGACGAGGATGCCGTAGGCCATGGCCGTCTTGAGTGCGCGTGGCTCGAAATCGTCATGCTGCGCGAGGTAGCCCATCATGCCACCCGCGAAGCTGTCGCCTGCGCCCGTGGGGTCGATCACCTTTTCCGTCGGGTAGGCGGGCATCACGTATGTTTCGTGCTCGGAAAAGAACATCGCCCCGTGCTCGCCCTTTTTGATGACGACAAACTTGGGACCCATCGCGCGCACGCGATGGCCAGCCAGGACCAGGTTCTCGGTGTCGGCGAGCATCTTCGCCTCGCTATCGTTGATCACCAGTCCATCGATGCGCTGGAATAGCGTCATGAGGTCAGCATGAGTCGTCTGGATCCACAGCTCCATCGTGTCGGCCACCACGAGCCGGCAGCCCGGCACTTGGTCGAGCACGCGCAGTTGCAGTGCCGGCACGCCGTTGGCCAGGAAAACGTAATCCGAGCGGCGGTAATCGTCCGAGAGCTGCGGGTTAAACTCACCGAACACGTTGAGCTGGATGTCAAGCGTTTCGCGGTCGTTCATGTTCGGCTCGTAGCGGCCGGTCCAGCGGAATGTTTTGCCGCCACTCACTTTCACCAGCCCGGAAGTGTCGACGCCGCGGCGAGCCAAGAGAGCCGTGTGCTCAGAGGGCCAGTCTTCACCCACTACGCCGACAAGCCGCACGTCGGTGAAGAAGCTGGCAGCATACGAGAAATGCGTCGCGGAGCCGCCCAGGAGGCCATCACGGCGCTCACTGGGAGTTTCCACGTTATCAATCGCGACCGAGCCGACAACGAGTAGAGGCATGTTGCAGAGGGGCTGGGGGCTGGGGCCGAAGACTCGAGATATGAGCGGCGATTATCGCAGCTCGGCTCGCCCAACCGCTTCGCCGCCAGCGCGCGTGAACATTGCCTTGAGCTGTGCTGGATCCATCGTATCGGGGATGGGTTGCACGGAGCCGTCGGCGAAACCAGCGTTCCACCC
>DASXWB010000803.1:0-3848 GCA_036503915.1 Lacipirellulaceae bacterium
CAATCCGAAATCCGCAATCCGAAATCAACGAATGACTGAACAACTACGTACGAGACTGTTCAACGAACTTGATTCGATCCGGCTGATCGATCCGCATTCGCACATCGAACCGAAAACGGCGGCATCCACAACGCTCGCCGATATTCTTGGGTATCACTACTACACGGAGCTTGCCCACTCGGCCGGCATGCCGCGTGAACAAATCGAGGAGCTTGGGCTCGATCCGAAGGAAAAGGTTCGTCGGCTCGTGGCCGGGATGGAGCCGCTGCGCAACACCATTCAGTACAGCTGGTTTTTGGAGCTAGCGCAGGCGTACTTCGACTTCCCGAAGGGCGAGCACGTCACGACGGCCAATTGGGAGAAGCTGTACGACAACGCCACCGAGAAAATGGCGCAGCCCGACTGGGAAGACCAGGTTCTCGCGCGGGCGAAGGTCGACGCAGTTTTTCTCACCAACAATTTCGACGACCCGCTGGAAGGCTTCGACACGAAGCGCTATATCCCCTGCCTGCGCACCGACGACCTGGTATTTCACTTAGAGAAGGCCGAGGTTCGCCAAAGATTAGAAAAGGCCACGGATACAGATATTCACGATACAGTGACTCTGCGAGCAGCCATCGGGAAGCTGTTCGAACACTTTGTAGCGAAGGGATCGCGGGCGTGCGCGATATCTTTGCCACCGGGTTTCACGCCAACCTCATTCTCGTCGGGTCGCCTGCGGCAGGAATTACAGGAAACCGCTGCCTCGGTTGATCCGGCGTTGCTCATCGTGCTGCGTGGACTCGAAGGGGGCGACCAGTTCGAACAACATTTATACGCTGATCGCCGAAAGCAAGTTTCGAATTTTGTCTTTTGGACACTGGCCGAGTTCTGCGCCGATTTCAAGCTGCCGTTCGACCTCATGATCGGAGTGAACCGGGCCGTTTACACCGGCGGCGTATATCAGGGGCAGGATCTGTTCGACAGCCGCGTGTCGCTGATTCAGTACAAGGAGTTGTTCAACGCGTTCCCGCAGGTGACGTTCCCGATCTCCGTGCTGGCGAGCGTAACCAATCAAGAACTCGTGAGCTACGCCTGGATCTTTCCCAACGTGGTCACCAACGGCCACTGGTGGTATTCGAACACGCCTGCGTACATCGAGCAGGATGCGGCGGCCCGGCTGGAGGCCGTGCCGCAAACCAAGCAGATCGCCTACTACAGCGACGCCTACAAGCTTGAGTTCATCCTGCCCAAGTTCGCGATGTACAAGAGAATCCTGGCGAAGATTCTGGCGGAGCGATTCGTCGGCGATCGCGGCTGGAGCGAGGAGAAGGCGGTTGAGCTTGGGCGGCGCGTGCTGCGGGGGAACGTCGAGCGCGTGTTCAATATTGCGTAGCGTTGCGTGAGGATTTGGGTGGCTGGCGTCGAGACTCGGCGAGCCCACACCTTGTCGAATTCTGGGGGCTCGCTCGCAGTCGGCGGACTCAACCCCAGCCACGCCTGGTTCCGGGCCGAGATTGCCGGCGGACCCGGATAAACCGAGATTTCCGGTTAAGCCGTGTGCGGCCCTAAATTCGGCCGCAAATTCATTGAGAACGGCCAAGTTCTATGTAAAATGGAAAGCTGGAGAAGAGGAAGAGAATTCTCCTCGATCGGCTGCCGTAGATTGGCGGCGGCGGCAGCACCCTCTCTCGAATGACTTCGGGACGCCACTCGGCTTTATTGTCTTTCGCCCGGAGCAGTTCTAATGAGCCTGACAACTCGGCCTGTTTCTCACGCCGGCTATTGCCGCGCGCGGACGAGGGGCCATTGCAATTTACTTCCTTCCGCGGCCAATCTGTTAGCATTTCTCTTTGCTGTGCTTTCGGTGGCGCTGGCTTTGCCGGTGCGGGCGACCGCTGACGATGACACAGCGACGGCCGGCTTATACCTGCTGTCTGGGACCGGGCATCAGCAGGGCTCATTTACCGGAAGCACGAATCTCAATAGCTTTCTTGGGGCGGATCGTTTTTACAACGCAGGCTTCACCGGCAGCGGGGCGGTGATTGCGAATATTGAGGCCGGCCACATTTGGACAGGCCACGAAACGCTTTCGCACACGGGGCTGATTCCAACGAGCGGCGCTGCCGGCGAATTCGACCGTCATGCGACGTGGGTCGGATCCGTGTTGGGTGGCCGGCAAGGTGGCAAGAACCCGGGCATTTATCAGCAGGGGATGGCGCCCGATGCGCAGCTCGTATCCGGCGCGATCGCCACGAGTTGGCCAACGACCGGCTTCCCGCGATTCACCGCGAACTTTCACGTGAACTTCAGCTCGATCTCGACCTACGGGCCGTATCGGGCCGCGTTCATCACCGGCGTTACTGGACCGGGCGGCACGCGCACGGCGGACGTAATTAATTCCAGTTATGTTGGAACCCAGAGTTCCGCGGGAGTCGATCGGCTCGCCGGCACGCTTGACGCACTCGTCAACGAGAATCCGCGCACGCTGTTGACGGTGGCTGCTGGAAACTTGTTAACTTTCGTTCCCAGCCCGGGCAGCGCGTACAACAACATGTCGGTGGCGGCGCTTTCGCCCAACGGCGGCCCGTATGACGTCGTGAGCAGCTTCAGCAACGGCGGGCCGAGCGATTACTCCGATCCCAGCGGCGCGTTTGTGAGCCAAGCCCGCCAGGTGATCGACATCGCCACGCCGGGCGAAAACTTTGCGGTGGCCTACTATGGCGGCCAGACCGGCGGCAACGGGCCAACCGTATCCGGCCCGGCCAATGGCCCGGCCGGCGGGCCCGACTGGTACACGCGGAATATTTCCGGCACCAGTTTCGCAGCGCCCACCGTGGGCGGCGGCGCCGCCCTGCTCTACGACGCGGCCTACGACCTGCTCGCCGCCACGCCTGACGCGCGCGACGCCCGCGTGATGAAGGCCGTGCTCATGAACTCGGCCGACAAGACGCTCGGCTGGGACAACGGCCAATCGCCGCATTCCAACGGAAACGGCGGCGTCATGACAACGCGCGGGCTGGACAGCGGCGTCGGCGCCGGGCGATTGAATCTCGATCGCGCGTTCGACCAGCTGCTGGGCGGCACGACCGATGTCGTTGGCCTGCCCCACGGGTTGCTGGGCGTCGTGAACCCAACCGGCTGGGACTTTGGCGAGGTGATCGAAGGCCTCACGAACGATTATCTCATCGGCGGCGTTCTGGACGCTGGTTCGACGTTCACGTCCACGCTCACGTGGTTCCGCGATCGCACAGTGTTGGACACAACCAACTTTCGCGATGTCAGCTACGATAATCTCGATCTCGAGTTGTGGAGCGTACTGGGCAGCTCGCCGCTGAGTCTCATCTCCGAGTCGTCGAGCACCTACAACAATACCGAGCACTTCCATTTCTCGATTCCCTCGACGGGCGCGTACATGCTCCGTGTGCGCTGGAAGAGCGAGCTGTTCGACATGGTGAGCGACGCGAACATTGAGCAGTACGGCTTGGCGTGGAATGTAACGGCAGTTCCCGAACCGGGAACGCTTCTATTGTTGCTCCTGTCGAGCCTCTCGTTAACACTGCGACGCACTCGCTCTAGTGGTCGATGACGATTGAATTTATGGGTGGCATGTTCTCGCGCAGCGTGAGCATGCTTGGCAGCCGGGACGGCTGTACCACAATCGGATCGGCCACACGCTGCACCCCTGGTAGCCGTTGTGGGCGTCTCGCCTACCGCTCCTTGGCCCACATAATCGATCGTCATAGACCACTAGAGGGTTCGTTGCGCTTCAGCCCAGCCGCCCGTAAGCGGAAAAATCAATTCGAAAAATGCTCTCCAGGGACTCGGTCGGGGTTCTCCTTGTTTTCGGTCGTGTTGCTTTTGGCGGG
>DASXWB010000804.1:0-6790 GCA_036503915.1 Lacipirellulaceae bacterium
TACGGGCGTGAAATCGACTTCCGGCACCCCCGCCGATCCGATGACGTAGTAACCTCCTGGAGCCAAAGAGCCGCTGGTAATTGTGTCCGTAAGATCGGTCGCGCCGTTGGTCAGATTAATTTGGCCGATCGTCCAGCCCGCGAGATTGATTTCCTCAGTGCCGGCATTAAACAACTCAATAAACTCGCGATCGTCCGGGTTTATGGACGCGCCATCCATGAGGCCGTCGCGCTGCTCTTTCACGACTTCGTTGATCACGACCTGGCCGAAGGCATTTGAGGCGGCGCTCAACAAAGCGGTACCAACAACCCCCACGGCAATCGCGCGGATGCAATTCATCGGTCGATGCTCCAGTAAGTCAATGACTCGCCCGTCGTCACGGCGACGAAGCGCGACGCGGCGTTAGCGTAGTGCAACGCGCGCTTAATCTAGCCTCATGAGGAATGGAAATCAACAAATTAGCGCGTGGTTCCGAAGCCATTGCGTAAGATCGAGCAACAAGTGCGCTTTGCGCAGATTTTTGTCGCTCATCGCGCTTTTCATGCGATGACAGTTGAATACAATCGATGGCGTGGCGGAGCTGCACGCGCATTTCAGAAAGTGATGCGCGCCGCTGCTCGCGTCCTAGCAAGGAATCGTAACTGATGGTCTTTACGGATTTGTGCGCCCGAAAATCTGCCTCTCAGCCATACACTGCGTCTTACGCGCGTAGCTATCGAAGACGAGAGCGTGCGTTCACGCTCGTTGAGCTGCTGGTGGTTATCGCGATTATTGGAATTCTCGTGGCGCTCTTGCTGCCGGCGATTCAAGCGGCGCGCGAGGCGGCACGGCGCATTAGTTGTCAGAACAACATCAAGAATCTCACTCTCGCAGTGCTAAATTATGAAAACCAGAAAAAGGGCTTACCGCCGGCCATTCAACTGAAGCCCACGGCAGGTGAGATCTGGAACGACAGCGCCGAGCTCGATATTTCCCTGAGTTGGATCGTTCACATATTGCCTCAGATCGAGGAACAGACCATAGCGGACCAGTTTGATTTGCAGAAGCGAGTCGACCAGCAGGATCTTACAACGCGCCCGCAGGAGAATCAGCCGACCATATTGTTGTGCCCATCCGATTCGTCCCGTGGGCGCAGTTTCTCGTCGCGGGCGTCTTTTGGCCGGCGATTTGGCAAAGGGAATTACGCTGCGTATGTCAGCCCCGAGCACATCCGCGGCATGCGCGTGTTTCCCGGCGCGATGATCAACGAGGTGCAGCCGCTAAGCCGCATCATCGACGGGACCAGCAAAACGCTGATGCTGGCCGAAGTTCGCACGCGCGACAACGAGGCGGATCCGCGCGGCGTGTGGGCAGCGGCCTGGGCAGGCGGCAGCTTGGTGTCGTTTGACATGCATAGCACGACTGCCGAACTCGGCGCCCAGCCTAGCCATAAGCGCAATACTCCGTACATACCGTACGAATTCCCAAATGTTCCGCCGTTGCCGCCAAACAGCCCATCGACCGCTTTTAATCAGGATTACATCCGCGATTGTCCTGAAGTGCAGGCCGCTATTTTCGAGCTCATGCCATGCCATGTGCAAACGCCATCGCGGTCGACTGCGGCACCGCGAAGTCTTCATGTGGGCGGCGTCAATGTTTCGTATGTTGACGGCAGTGTTTCCTGGATCACCGATGATATCGAGCACCATCTGATGGCTCGCATGGTTAGCATCAACGACGGTCAAGGCAACGTTGAAGGCCCTCGCCAGTAAGCTATGGAAGCACTTGTATGAAGTCCTTCGCGATCTTTGGGGCGATCGGCCTTGGTATTGTACTGCTGCTTACCAGTGTCGCATGGTCGAAACTATTTCCTGCCACGTCGTCGTGGAGCCCTGAAAAGGCCGCACGCTGGATCGAGGTGAAAAACCGGATATACGACTTGAGTTTCACAATTCACGGCAGAAGCCGACCGCACAGCGGCCCCGATCCAGCAACGGCCAAAGCGGAATACGACGAGCTACAGAAGGAGAACGCGCAGCTCACAGCCGATTTTGAGTCGGCGGCCAGCCGGCCGAACACGATATCCACCATACTAAAGTGGTCTGGCGTGTCGCTCGCCGCGCTCGGCATAATCGGTTGGTATGCTCTAAAAGATTCGTTATGAGCGGCGTGACAAGCAGACGCGCTTTGGTCGACAAACGACATAGCTCGTGATGCGGGGCAGATCACGCGGCAGCCCTTTCCTGCTTGGCAGGGAGGGGCAGTTTTTTTATTGCGCCGCGCGTCACGATAAACCCGTATGGATGCGGAGAAAGGCAAAGCCTGGTTGGCGATCGCGTATGCCGCCGCGATATTTCTCGGCGCGCTCTTGTTGTTCCAGGTTCAGCCGCTGGCGAGTAAGCACATCTTGCCCTGGTTTGGCGGCAGCCCGGCCGTTTGGACGATTTGCCTGTTGTTTTTTCAGACGCTGTTGCTGGCGGGATATGCGTACGCGCATGCGTGCGACCGCTGGCTGAGACCGCGACAACAGGCGGTTTTGCACATGGTGCTGCTGGGCGCGGCAGCGGCGCTGCTCTTGGCGGGCATCCTTCCCGACAAGCGCCAGGGGAACCTGGCCGGACTCGACCCGGCCTGGCAGATACTCTTGATTCTAACGGTAAGCATTGGCTTGCCATATTTCGTGCTTTCGGCCACTGGCCCGCTGCTACAGGCATGGTTCGGGCGAGTGTTTCCCGGGCGCTCGCCGTATCGACTGTATGCGTTGTCGAACGCCGGTTCGCTGATTGCGCTGTTGAATTACCCGTTTGTTTTCGAGCGGGTGTTCGATTTGCCAAGGCAAGCGCGGATCTGGTCATGGGGATTCGCGTTATTTGCGCTGTTGTGCGGGTACATCGCTGTGAAACTGCGGCGCGGAAATCCCCCTCCCCAGCCCTCTCCGCAAGGGGGAGGGAGTCGGACAGTTTATGAACGCGATGCTCGGTCGGGGCGGCCGCGCTTGCTTGATTATCTGCTGTGGCTTGTCTGGCCGGCGCTGGCTTGCATCATGCTGATGGCGACGACGAATCATATTTCGACCGATATTGCAGCGACGCCATTTTTATGGGTGGCGCCGCTTGCGCTTTATCTTGTCACGCTGATCATTGCTTTCGATCGGCCGCATTGGTACTGGCCAACAATCGTGGCCGTGTTGACGCTCGCCGCCATTTACGCCGCCGGCCTCGTGCATAAGGAACGGGTCGGGTCGATCAGCATTTACGACTGCGGCACACCGGGCTGGGTCTATAAGATGATTGTCCAACGTGTCGCCGATCCGAACGTCGGTGGTCCGCCGTCAGAGCTAGAGTTCCGAATCGGCGCGTGGGCGTTTCTCGTTGCAAATCTCGCCGCAATGTTCGGCGTTTGCCTCATCTGCCACGGCGAGCTCGTGCGCCGGCGGCCTGACCCGCGCTATCTCACATTGTTCTATCTGATGGTCGCCGCGGGCGGTGCATTAGGCGGAATGCTCGTGGCGCTGGTTGCGCCGGCAGTGTTTAATGCCTTTTTTGAATGGGAGTTATCGCTGTTTGCGGCCGCCTTGTTGGGGGTGGGCCTGCTGCTGCGCTCGATCGTCGACTTCGCGTTCGGCGGGCTGAACGCCAAGCCGCGTCCATCCCAATTTCTCGTTTTGCCGCCGCTGGCGATCGTGGCCCTGTTAGCGGCGGCCGTGGTGCTGTTGGACTTGACCGCGTTCCTTCAGCCGCGGGACGCCGGTACCATACATCGGGCGAGGAATTTTTATGGCGCCCTTGCCGTGCGTGAGCGGGACAAGGACGATCCGCAGACGCGCAACTATATCCTGCGCCATGGCGCGATTACTCACGGCGCTCAATTCATCCATGCGACGCGGCGCCGCGAGCCGACGACCTATTTTGGGCGAGCCAGCGGCGTCGGCCGCACGATCGATTACCTTACGAGCGAGTCGCCGGGCGCCGGCGGAATGAACATTGCCGTCGTGGGGCTTGGCGTAGGAACGCTGGCCGCCTACGTCGACGCGGGCGATTGGGTCACGTTCTACGAGCTCAACCCGGCCGTCGTCGAAATTGCGGAGAATGGTGCCTGGTTCACCTACTTGAGGGATTGCCGCGAGCGCGGCGGGCAGGTCGCCGTTAAGCTTGGCGACGCGCGGCTTTCGCTCGAGCGCGAGCAGCAGGAGGGCGAGACGCCACCTTACGACTTGCTTGTGTTGGATGCTTTCAGCGGCGACTCAATTCCGATGCATTTGCTCACCGCCCAAGCGTTTGAGATTTATCTGGCGCGCTTATCGATAAACGGCACGTCAACCTCGCCGGCCGGCTTGCGAGATGAAGCCGAAGGCGCCATCGCCGTTCACATATCCAATCGCTTTGTTGATTTGGAACCGGTGCTGCGCGGCGCCGCCAAGCGATTCGGTCTGGACTGCCTTCGCATTCACAACAAAGCGAACCGTGCCGGCGCAATTTACAGCGCGGATTGGATCATCCTCTCACGCAATAAAGCATTGATGCGCCAGCTCGCAACATTCGCGCGCGAGAAGTCGGCAAGTAGTGCGCATGCCATCCTCTGGACCGACAAGCGCAGCAGCTTGTTCGACGTGCTGAAGTGATCGCTCGGCGTCGGGAGTCGTGACCTTGTGCGAAATACAAAGCGATTCGGCAGCTCGTAGCCGCCAACATTTTCAGAGGTGCTTGAAGACTCCCGACCCCGGAAGATTCCCGACCCCGGCATTTACACGCGCCCATCGCCTCCGTACGACTGCCGTTTGCGGTCATCGAGCCGCTCGAGCGTGCGGTCGAGCGATTTGGCCAGCGTGTCGGCCGCGGCGTCGATGGCCTGGTCGATTGTCGCCGCCTGCTGCGTGACGGCGATCGGCTTGAGTCCGCGCGGCCGGGCTTCCATCGTGCAGCGCTTGTCGTTCTCGCCGGATTTGGCCCGGCTGTTTTCATCGGCCAGGTGAACTTCCACGCGAGTCAGCCGCTGGCTGAAGCGTCCCAAAACATCTGCGACCACGCCCTCGACGTGGGAAGTCAGTCCTTCGCTGCCTGTGATGTTATTGTCGGTCGTCACGCGAATTTGCATGGTTGCATCTTTCGTCTGTAAACCCAGCGACAGAAAGCAACCATATTATACGCGCGGCGACAAGTGGCATAGCGACCAGTTATTGCATGCAGCACCGCCGATGGGTGGCATGCCTTCGCCGAGGGCACCATTCGTAAGAATGGTCTACCGCGTAGGCATGAATTCGTGCCACCACATGCTCACCCGCCGCGGCGGGTGAGCATGCCACCCGAACAAATTCCAAGACGGCGGTCAATCGCTCTACCGACCGACCGTTAATGTGACCGGTTGGCCTTCGTACTTCAGTTGAGATTTCAGCTCGAAGCCGGCGTCCAGCTTTCGATACTCGAACGGCCCGTCGCCGAACGGATCGTCGATGTTCTTCAGCTGATCGGGGCCGCCTTCGGCCACGGCGATCGCGGCCAGCAGCATGGCGATCCGCGCCTGGCTGCGGCGCTCTTTCGCCAGCAGCTCATCAATTTTTGGGATGAGAAATGCCGCTAGAGTGTCGGGCTTCATGTTTTGCTGTTTGAATTTCGGATACCTGGCGTCAAATTCGGCAGGTGGCAGCACGACTAACTTCTTCAATTCATCGTAGACCGGGATCACGCCTTCGGTGAGCTTGATGGCCTGGTCGACGGATTGAATTTGTTTGAGGGCTTGCGGAGCGGTGGGGCCCAGCAGGCCTTTCCATAATTTCAGGCCGGCGCCAGGATCGCGTTTTTCTTCTTCCTTGATTTTCCGCACGATCCAAACGAGGAAGTATTCCCTTTCCATGTCAAATGTATCGAGGACGCTGCTGGATGGCGGAAGCGAATCGAACATCGCCTTGGAATCGGCATATTTTGCCTTAAGCTGCGGCACATAGGGCGACGTTAAATCCACGACCATGTCCTCGATTAAGTGGCGGACTAGAACACAGACCATGGCCGGATCGCGGCCGACGTGGCGCGCAAGAGCCATCATCCCGAATGCGTCATCACGAAGGGCTTTTGAATTGCCACGCTCTATCTCATACCTCGCATGGAGAGCGGTAAGGCGAGCCAAATCTCGAGCCTTCGTCAGATGGAGCAGAAGGAGGGTAACGCCGTCGTCATAGTCCAGGCCCCAATCGCATCGCTCGAGCCTGGCCGCGCGATGAAGGTACATCATGCTTTTGTGCGCATCGGCGACAAGTTTTTCGACGGCCGGATCCTTCAACGAAACCGTGTTCCACTCGTCCAGGATTTTCTGTTGTTCGTCGCTCAAAGCCGGCATCTGGGCGAACGCCTGCCAGTACTGCAAAGCCGCGTTTGCGCCGAGTTCCGATTGGCCGGCGACTTGTTGTGCCGCGACAACCGCGCACGGAAGAAGCATCGCTGCTGCCGTTAAGAATCCAATTCTGAAAGATCGCATTAGGGTTCTCCCAATAAGTCGCTGACGTTTGAATCAAGTCTTGCAAAAGCGTGGACAGGCACATACCCGGCGTTTGAACCGGGCTCTTGAACCGAGTGTTGATCGAGCAATTCGGCCAGCGATTCCGACGAATGGGTCAGCGCTTTGCGATACGACCATACGGATGGCGAGTCCGAGTCAAACGCCGTTGTCACGAGCAAATCGTTGGAGACTTGCGACGGCCCGTGTTCCGTCCCTGGAATAAGCTCTCGCCAAATGACAATCGCTGCCAAACATGCGGCCGCAAGCCCGCCGATCATCGCAACGCGACGGTGAACTCGGCGCGACCGCGGCTGGATCGATC
>DASXWB010000805.1:0-7563 GCA_036503915.1 Lacipirellulaceae bacterium
AAACGCGCAGCACTCCGGATGATCCAGGCCGCTGGCGAAGATTTCGAGCCTTTCCGTGGGAATTTCCGGGCTCATGGGCAGCTTTTATGAAAATCCGGCGACGGCGCCCGTTGATTCGCCGGAGGCGACGTCGATTTTTCCTGTTTGTGGGTCCACCGCGAGCAGGTTGACCGGCCCGCCCATGTCCTCTTCGCGGCGAATGACGTGGCCCAGCTCCTCTAACTCGGCCACCACGCTCGTCGGCATCTGCGTGGAAACCAACAGCGGCTCGTTGCCATCGGTGTGCACGCGCGGGGCGGCGATGGATGTGGCCGGGCTCGCGCCAAAAGCGATTGCGTTCAAGGCAAGCTGTGCGGTGACGCTGACAATTTTCGCCCCGCCGGGCATTCCGAATGCGAACGCGGGCCTGTCGCCTCGAAGCACGATCATCGGTGCCATGTTGTGCAGCATGCGCTTTCCCGGCGCCGGCGCGTTTGGCTGCCCGGGCGAATAATCGAATCGCGACATCCCATGATTGAGCACCAGCCCCATGCCATCCACCACTAAATGGGAGCCATACATCCACCCCTGAGTCGCTGTGATTGAAATCAAACTGCCATCGGCGTCGATGGCGATCACATTGGCAGTGTGTGGCGAATCATGGCCGGGGGCAGGGAGCGGGGGGCGGGGAGCCAGATTGACTTGTTTCTGCCCTATATCCTCTGAGTGGGCCTTCGGCCACCGCGCTCGTATTTGTTCGACACGCTCTGCGGCGGCGCCTTCGGAGAGCATTTCGTCGATCGGAATGCTCACGAAGTCTGGATCACCGAGCGCGCTTTGACGCTCATGCCAGGCTAGCTTCATAGTTTCGGCAAGAACATGAAAATAAACGGCGTTCCAGGGTTCCATGCTACTCGCTGCAAAGTACAAGTCGACCGTGCGCACGATTTCCAAAGTAGTGATGCCGCCTGAGGGCGGAGGGGGCGTGTAGAAATCAAATCCACCACATGTCATGTGGAGCGGCTCCACGATTTGCGGCCGATAGGAGCGAAAATCCTGCTCGGTGAGAATCCCGCCGCGCTCGTCAAGGTAGCGAACAATTGCCCGTGCGATCTCGCCGTCATAGAAGCGGAGCGGTCCCTCAGCGGCCAGCCGTTCGAGCAACTGAGCCAGCTGCGGCCGTCGCCAGCGATCGCCGATTCCCGGGGCCGCACCGCCAGGGAAAAGGTTGTTCAATGACTGCCGGTCGAATTTCGCAGCGCAGCGATTGAAGTGCCGCTGGTGTTCGGCGTCGAACTCAAAGCCGTCCTTGGCCAAACAAATTGCCGGCTGCGACACTTCGCTCCACGATTTCATGCCGAATTCACGGAGGATCAGATCGAGCCCGGCAACAACGCCGGGAACGGTGACAGCACGCGCTCCGTAATAGCTGGATTGGGGTTCGGCAGTCACTAAGCCGTCCCGCCAACCGAGCGGCGCGCGGGAATCAAAATCAACTGCGGTAACAGTTGGCGATGGGCTTTCCGATGCCAGTTGTGGGCTTCCGGTCCTAGTTCTCCGGGTCCCTGCTCCTCGCTCCCTGCTCCCCGCTATTTGGATGATCGCGCTGCCACCATACCCGCCCAGACCAACCGAGCCGGGGATAACAACCGAGAGGGCGAGCATCGCAGCGACGGCGGCGTCAATGGCATTGCCTCCGTGGCGCAGCATCTCGATCCCCGCCGCGGCGCCGTAAGGATGGCCAGTCGCAATTGCCGCTGTATTTGCGATGATCTGACGCGGCATCTCAATCGGGAGAAGTATTTTTTGATTGGATTTCTTCAATCCAAGCGTAGACCATGCATACCTCCCCGCCAGCAAAGGCGCGAAGGCGAAAACACAAAAACCACTATACGAGCTGTTCCATTTTAGGTACTGCCTCCGCAGCCGCAAGCAATCCAGAAAATCAAAACTGCAAGCGTGCTGGCCCCGTCGTTTTTGGACGAAAATCGGGAGTGTGCAATACGGCTGCCCGATTGGCCTGAAAATCGCCGCCGCTTGGCAGAGGACTTACTTCGCGCAGGCTTGAGCGAATTTCCCAGATTGTCAAAGTTGTAAGCTCGCGGGGCCGCGGAAGTGCGGTGCGTGGTCGACAGGCAAATTGAAACGACGCACGCTCCTATCCATGTAGCCCGAACGGTAATATTTCGTGCAATCATTCGGACCGTCCTTTTAGGGGGCATTGCTGAGCAAGTTCCCTAGACCAATCAACGAAGTACCGAATTCGGCGCGCTGGCATGTCGGCCTTCCGGCTACCAAATGAATTGAAATAGTGTAACAGCTACGGCGAAAGACGGCGCAGCAGCGATCCAAAGTAGCGCCGTCGACCGGCGTGTGTACGGATCGCGCCACCAACGAGAGAACGAACAAAAGGCCGCGCTCGCAATGGCCGCCAACAGCGAAAAACGGACATGGAACCCATCCCTTGGATACAATGGGCCCAAGTTGAAATGTATAGTCGTCAATTCTAAATTCCTCGGAAAAAAAGCCCATGTATTTTTGCGTCAATAAGATGTCATTATGCGAAACGCAATCTCTAAAACCGCGGTGTCTAGTGCGCCGGGCAGCGCTGGCTTTCGCCGCGATTTTCCCGCTCTGCGTGATTCCAACAGCCATTGCCGAGGACGGCGACATTCCGATCGTTCCAATCGGGGATGACGCGTATTTGATGTGGAATCACTTGCCTTATCACCGGATTGGCATGCGCGCGTACATGCGCAGCACGTACGATCGAACCGGTGGGAACCGGGACGCCGACGCCAGCCATTTTTTGTATCAACAGGCCGACGACTTCAATGTGACTCTCGATGTTGCCGGGCCCGGCGTCTTGTACTTCGTTCGCACGAACCATCACCACGGAAGCCCGTGGCACTATGAAGTTGACGGCCACGACTTGGTCGTCAAAGAAACCGCGACCGATAATCCAGTCGGCGCCAACAAGAGGCTTACACACAGCAATTTCATTCCGGAGGAGCTATTCCCAAATCCGCTGACGTGGACTTGGCCCGTCACGAAGGGCGCCGACCTGATGTGGCGGCCAATTGCATTTGAGAATTCGCTCCGGCTTGCGTATTCGCGCACCTTCTACGGCACCGGTTATTACATCTATCATCGATTTGCTCCGGGAACGCGCCACCTTTCGCGGCAGCTTGCCTCGTGGGATCGCAAGCCGCCCGATCCGCGCGTGCTGGAACTATTGAATAACGCGGGCGCCGATATTGCACCTTCCGGAGATGAAGTCAGCACGACGCATGGTGAGATCGACCTGGCGCCTCAACAGTGGCAGGCCGTTGCGAGTCCATCTGCGGCGCCCGCCACAATTCGAGCGCTGAAGTTCGTCGTGCCTCGCGACAATGACTACGACTTCGGCCATTGCCGGTTGCGCATTACTTGGGACGACCGCTGGCATGCCTCGGTCGATGCGCCAATCGGCTTATTTTTCGGCGCCGGACAACTGCACAACGATGATGGGCGCGAGTACCTGGTTCGCGGCTTGCCGCTGGTAGTTCGATATACGGATGATGCCGTGCACCTGGACTGCTACTGGCCGATGCCGTTTCATCACAGCGCGAAAATCGAAATCCAGAACCGCGGCGCCAAGCGGATTAAGGGAATTCGCTACGAAGTTCGCGCGGTGCCGTACACAAATCCGCCGAACCACGTGGGCTATTTCCACGCCACGTATAGCGACCATCCCGCGCCGGTTGCCGGCACGGATGTCGTGTTTCTTGATACGGCCCATGTGGAAGGCGGCGGCGAGTGGAGCGGCAACTTCGTCGGAATGAGCTGGATCTTCAGCGAGCAGGGCAACCTGCGGACGCTCGAAGGCGATCCCCGATTTTTCTTCGACGGCAGCCGCACACCGCAGGCGTGGGGCACCGGCACGGAAGAATGGGGCGGTGGCGGCGATTATTGGGGCGGTCGAAATATGACGCTGCCGCTCGCCGGCCACCCCATTGGAAAAGAAGCCGGCAAGCACAAATCCCAGCGCGATCTAGTGAATTCGGCCTATCGCTTCCTGATCGCCGATCTGTTTCCGTTCGGCAACCGCGCCGTGATCGGCTTGGAACATGGTGGCGGCAACACGTCGCGCGAGCACTACTCGGGCGTCGTGTACTGGTTTGGATCACCTTCGCCCACGCTCGTGCTCAGCGACCACCTCAATGTCTGCCACGAGGAAGACATCAAGGCTCATAATTACCAGTCGCTCTCCGCCCAAGAACCGTATTCGTTGGTTTCTCGCTATGAATTAGGCCCTGACAGCGACGCTGCCGGCTGGTGGCACGATGAACAATCGTCAGCACCGGGCGCAAATCAGTTTTTTGCCGCTGAAGAGGACCAAGTGCGAATCATGCGCGGCAGGAGCGAGTTCACAATGCGGCTCGATCCAAGGAACCTTGGTGTAATGCTCCGCAGAAAATTCGACTTCCAATATCCCAATCAGCGCGCGAAAGTGTTTGTCAAGCCGGACGACGCCTCCGCCTCCTGGCAACTTGCGGGCGAGTGGTACACGGCCGGCAGCAACACATGTGTGCACAGCCGCCCTGCGGGCGACAATTTCTCGCCGGCCGAGCTGGCGCCGACCGAGCATAACGTGATCACCAGCAACCGCCGCTGGCGCGAGGAAGAGTTTCTAATTGCGCGCGAGCTAACCGAGGGTGTTGAGCGCCTACGAATTCGCATTGAATATGTGCCGGACGCGCGGCCTCTCTATCCCGGACATCCATTTCCGGCGAAAAACGCATGGAGTGAATCCCGATATTGGTGCTACTGTTTCCGCCTACCGGAAACACCGCGCGTTGCCGGACTGTCGCATTAGCCCGCAGCAAAATGCGCGTGAGACGAAAGAATTGGAAATTAACTTCCGTGCAGTTGTTATATTCACGATTACTAGCCATGGCGCGAATGCATTCTCGAATGACGCGTCCGCTGACTCGTCGACCAGCTTGATAATGGCTTGCGGATACCTTCGGGCAGCGTCGGCCGGGCCGTCACAACAGCTACCAAGTTCCGGTCGACGCGACTAAAATCTACTGATAATTGCACCGGATTACGCAGCGCTAATTCCGCGGACATTTGTTTCTTCCGTGAATCAGGCGGCTCGTTCGAATCCTGCCGGGCGTGCTTGTGAGCAGGCAGCATAGAGCGGGGAGCATGGAGATTTGCGGCCGGCCTCGTCCGATCGCTATGAATTCAAATCAGCCAGGCGTGCGTTCAGCGGCTATATGAAACATTCGTGCATGATCCTGATCGCCGCGGCCTGGCTCATCGGCGGGAGCAAATTGTGCGCGGATGCTCCTTCGTCTTCTGAGTTGGAGTTTTTCGAGAAGCATATTCGGCCGCTCTTTGTCGAGCATTGCTACGAGTGCCACGGCGGCGCGGAGGTTCAAGCCGGCCTGCGGTTGGACGCATCGTCCGGTTGGCTCGAAGGCGGCGACTCGGGCAAGGCGATTATTCCCGGCGATCCAAATGAGAGCTTGCTGGTCCAGGCGATTCGCTACGGCGGTCACATCGAGATGCCGCCCAGCGGGAAATTGGCCGACGAGAAAATTGCACTCGTTGAACAGTGGGTGGCAACGGGCGCGCTGGCTCCAAGCGAGCCGGTCAAACAAAAGTCGGTCGCCATCGATCCCAGCGTCGGCCGCAATCACTGGGCGTATCAGCCGGTGAAGCAGTCGCCTCTGCCCGAGGCCACCAGCGCCAAAGCATCCGTTTCCGCAATCGATCAATTTGTCATCGCGCGGTTAGAGGCGGCCGGGCTTTTCCAGCGGCCGGATGCCGAGCCGGCCACCCTGGTGCGCCGGCTTTATTTCGACCTGTTAGGGCTGCCGCCCACTCCCGAAGAGATCGATGCCTTTTTAAGCAACCGATCCTCAACGGCATACGAGCAATTGGTCGACGAGCTGCTCGCGTCGCCCCATTTTGGCGAGCGCTGGGGGCGGCACTGGCTGGATGTGGTTCGCTTTGCCGAGTCGCTGACGTTGCGTGGCTTCATCTTGCCCGAGGCATGGCGTTATCGCGATTACGTGATCGAAAGTTTCAATTGCGACCGGCGCTACGATGAGTTCTTGAAGGAGCAGATCGCCGGCGATTTGCTTCCCGCGGATTCCATCGAAGCTCGGCAGCGGCAACGAATCGCCACGACGTTCCTGGCGCTGGGAAATACCAATTTGGAAGAACAAGACAAGCGGCAGCTCGACATGGATGTTGTCGACGAGCAGCTGGATGTTCTCGGCAAGGCGATGCTGGGGCAGACAATCGGTTGTGCCCGATGTCACGATCACAAGTTCGACCCCATTCCGACGCGCGATTACTACGCTTTGGCCGGTATCTTGCGGAACACGCAGGCGCTGGAGCACGCAAATGTATCCAAGTGGATCGAAGTACCTCTGCAGCTGCCGGCCGACGAAGAAGCGCGATTGCAAGAGGAAGAGAAAACGGTTTTGGAGTTGGAAGGGCGCGTTGCCGATGTCCGTGAGCGGCTCGCTGCGCTTGAGGAAAAACATTTGGGCAGCCGCAGCGGGCCCGCCGTAGTTCAGCCGAACGAATTTCCGGGCGTCGTGATCGATGATTCGGCGGCGATTAAAGTCGGTGAGTGGATGCACTCGAAGTACAGCCAACGATACATCGGCGACGGGTACATTCATGATTTGGACATGGCGAAAGGCGAGAAGACGCTCACGTTTGCTCCTCAACTGCCCAAAGATGGCCTGTACGAGGTGCGTCTGGCGTACACCGCGGGCGATAATCGCGCCGAGAACGTGCCGGTAACCGTATTCAGCGCGGATGGCGAGAAGCTGCTCCGCGTCAACATGCGTAACTTGCCCCCGATCGGCGGCCGCTGGCTCTCGCTTGGACGATATCATTGCGAGGCGGCCGGGCAGAACTTCGTGCTGGTGGCCAACGAAGGAACCAATGGCCATGTGATCGCCGACGCGGTGCAGTTTCTGGCCGCAGGCGAAATGCCGTCGGGCGGTGCATTTACCGACACGGCCAAAACGGCCGAGCAAGCGCCAGCCGAGATTGTATCGCGCCGTGCCGAACTTGAACGGCTGGAGCAGCAGCTCGCCAACGGGCGCGCGCGGTTGCCCAAGCGGCCTATGGCGATGACCGTTTCCGAACGGAAGGAAATCACCGATTCACCGGTTCATGTGCGAGGCTCCGTGCACTCGCTTGGTGATGTCGTGCCTCGCGGCTTCCTGCAAGCCGTCGGGCCCGTCCGGAACGAGCCGCTCCCGGCAAACGAAAGCGGGCGGCGTCAGTTGGCCGAGTGGGTCGCTTCGCCAGAGAATCCGCTCACGGCACGCGTGATGGCCAACCGCATCTGGCACTGGCTCCTTGGCGAGGGATTGGTGCGAACGGTTGACAACTTCGGCACCACGGGTGAGTCCCCTTCGCATCCTGAGTTGCTCGATCACCTGGCGACGCGGTTCGTTGCCGAAGGCTGGTCGGTGAAGCGCCTGGTGAAGTACATCGTGCTGTCGCGAACCTACCGGCAGAGCTCGGAGCCCTGCGACGCAGGCATCAGCGCCGATCCGGAAAACC
>DASXWB010000806.1:0-2930 GCA_036503915.1 Lacipirellulaceae bacterium
CGATGGCGAGCTGATCGTGCTGGCTGCCGGGGGTCGTGCCGCCAATTTCGACGACGAGCGTGCCATCGTTCTCTTGCGTGAAGTCGCCGCTGACGGCGAGCACGCCGGTGGAATTGCCGGGCCGGACCTGGCCGCGGTTGAGCACGTTGCCGGCAATGGTTCCGGTGCCCTGGAGGATGCCGGTGGCGTTGTTGGTAAAGTTTTCGCCGCCGCCGAGTTGAAGTATGTTGTTGACTGGCTCCGCCGCGTCGACCCTCAGCGTGACTTCGCCGCTGTTGGAGACGCCGCCGCCGACCTCCAGCACCATGCCGCAACACGGTTCTTGGGAGTCGATAATCAGGTCCGCGTCGACGGCGATCTCGAGCGAGCCGGCGATTTGGGCGTTGGTGCGGACGTTCATCCGGCCCTGGTTAACGACGTCGCCGGCGATCGTGTGCTTGGTCTCGATCATGTCGTCGCCGTTGAGATCGTCCGGGCCATCGAGGTTGACGATGCCCGCGGCGTTGTTGACGAAGCTCCCGCCTGCGGGGAGCAGGACGAACATCTCCTCTTCGGTCGCGCTGGCCATGTTGAACGTGCCGCTGTTGGTGAAGCCGGCGCGGGCATCGAGAATAATTTCGCGGTGGTTGGCGGCGCCGCTGCCCAATTCAGCCCCGGCGGCCAGCGCGACGGCATTCCGCATCGTAAGCGTGCCGCTGTTGGCGACCGGCCCGGCGACTTCGACGGTCATGCTGCAGCAAGGCTCCTGCGCGTCGATGATGAGGTCGGCGTCGACGGACACCGCGAGCGAGCCGGCGATTTGGGCGTTCGTGCGGATGTTCATCTCGCCCTGGTTGACGACGTTCCCGCCAACAGTGTGCTTCGACTCGATCACCTGGGCGCCGCCAACATCCACCGGGCCATCGAGGTTGACCACACCGGTCGCGTTGTTGGTGAAGGTCTGGCCGGGGCCGAGCTGAAGTTTTACATCATTGATGGGCTCTGCCGAGTCGATCTGCATTGTGAACGAGCCGCTGTTGCTGACTGAGCTGGCGACTTCGAAGACTATCCCGGAGATTGGTTCCGCTGGGTGGACGATGGTCTCGGAGTCGACCGCCGTCGTGAGCGAGCCGGCAACTTGAGCGTTGGTGCGGACGTTCATTTGCCCGTTGTTGACGACGTTTCCGGCGACGATGTGCTTGCCGCTGATCATCAAGTCGCCGTTGACGTCCCCGGGGCCAGTGAGATTGACCACGCCGGTGGCGCCATTGGTCAACGCCTGGCCGGCGCCGAGTTGGATCGTCAAGTCCTGTTCCGCGGCCCGGGCGATGTTGATGGTGCCGTGGTTGGTTAGGGACCCGGCCACATCTAGCCCGACGAGCCCGACCGGTTGTGCCCAGTCGATCATCAGATCGAATGTGCCGTCGTTGGTCATGTTCCCGCCGACAGCGACCGGGCGCGCGTCGGCGATTGGCTCTGCATAGTTGATGTTGACGGCGACGTCGCCGCTGTTGGTGAGGTTCCCGTCGACATCAAGCGTGGCAATTTCAGATATGGGTTCCACGTAGTGGATCGTCAGGTGAAGTGTGCCACTATTGGTGACGTTACCGCCGGCGTGAAGGGCCGCGATGCCCACGGGTTCCGCATAGTCGATCATGATGTTGACCGCGCCGGCATTGGTGATACCGCCGCCGACATCCAGCCCCACGACGCCCACCGGTTCTGCCCAGTCGATCAGCGTTTCGGCGCCCACGGCATTGTCGAGCGAGCCCGTGATGGTCGCGGGGCCGGTGACATTCGTCTGGCCGGAATTGTTGACGTCGCCGTCGATCGTGCCGTTGTCGAGATTGAGCGTGCTGCTGCCGTTGATGCTGACGATTCCGACGTTGGGGATGTCGACGGTGCCGCCATCGAGCACATTGAGCGTGCCGGTGCCGGCGTCGCCGACCGACAAGAACGCCACATTCCAGCGGGAACCGACGCCGCTGATCGTGGCGGTGCCCGTCGAACCTGCCAGATCGCCGAGAATCCCGCTGAGGCTCTCGACGAGGCCGCCGGCGGTGACGTTGAGAGTGCCCGTGCCCGCGTCGCCGACGACGAGCAGCGTATTGGTGTCGAGTGTCGAGCCGGCCCCGCTGATATTGGCGGTGCCCTGGCCGGAGCTGCCCCGACCCAAGCTGATGTTGCCGGCTGGGAAGCCGGCGGACACGCCGTTGACGGTCACGTCGGCCCCGGCCGAGACATTCAGCACGCCAGTTCCCAGCCGGCCGATGATCAGCTCGGCGTTCGTCGTGCTGCCCCCGGTGACGTTGAACAGGTCGTTGTTCTGATCGAGTGTAAGCGTGCCGCTTGAGCCGGCCGCGTGGCCGAGCGTGGCGGCCACGGTCTGCAGGAGCGAGAGCTGCGAAGTAAGCACGGCGGCTGTGTCGTTTGCTTGGGCGCCGATCGTGACGCCGCGGACCGGAAGGCCCAGGATCGGATCGGCTTCGGTGGTGGCGGTGTTGTCCAAAATGTAGTCGGTCCCGATCGGGTTGAATGTCACCGTGTTGGAACCGACGACGAGCCGGTCGTTGGTAATGTCGGCGCCTAGGAGATCTCTAATAGTGACGGTGTACGTGACGCCGCTGCCGCGGTCGAAGAAGGCGACGTCGGCGGCGTCCGGCACGCCGTTGTCCCAGTTGGCCGCGGTAGTGAACTGTCCACCGCTGTTGTCGATCCAGTTGGTAGTGACGGCCTGCGCGGGCGCGGAAAAGAGACATATCGACGCCAGCGACACGAAAACGAATTGTGTTCGAGTGGCTTGAGTGATCATCGGTGCGCTCCTTGGTAGGGTGGGCATTGCCCACCATGAATTTGCTGTTCGTTGTTCAATTGGTGGGCGGTGCCCACCCTACTCCTAGGTTTTTTTGCGGAGCTTTAGCCAGAACATGAGGATCATGAACGCCGCCCAG
>DASXWB010000807.1:0-11521 GCA_036503915.1 Lacipirellulaceae bacterium
GCTGTTTGCAACAATGCTTCCGTGGCCTCGATGGCCCGGGCCTGTGGCGTGAGCTGCTCGAGTGTGTCGGTGCCGATGCGCGGCGGAATTTTTCCGGCGCCGGTCCACTCATGACTCAGCCGCTCATTTTCGCTCGCCAGCCGTGCCTCAAGGTTTTCGACTTCTTCGGCCAGCTCGGCGGCCGCGCGTTCCACTGCTTGCAGCCATTCCTGCTGTTCCAAGAGTGCTTCGAGCCGGCGGCCGTTTCGCACCAGTAAATCATTGATGCCCAGCCGCTTGATTTCATTGCGAAGCTGGCTGCGCTGGCCGCGCAGGATGTCGCGCTGCCGCTGGTGTTCTTCAATTCGCTTATTGAGATCATCGAGCGTCGCCAGCGTGCCTTCGTCAAGTGGTCGCAAATGGCTGAAGCGTTCGAGCTGGTCATCGATTTTCGTGCGCTTGATCCACAGCGGCTTGAGACCGATGGCAACTTCCAGGCGACGCGCGCGGGCGGCCAGCGCCTTGGCCTCCGCTTGCCGGCGGTCGACGTCGTCGGCCAGCTCGCGAAGCTTGAAGGCCGCTTGCGACCAGCGGCGGCCTTTGGCCACAAGCTCATCTAGCTCGCCCAGAAGCTGTTCGCGTCGCGACGCGAGCGTGCGAATCTCCGATCGCTGGTCGGCTGAGTTCAAAAGCCGCGTCCGCGTCCCGGCCAGCATGTGGATCACGTCATACAGCGATATGCGGTCCAACCCGGACGTGAGCCGGTAGAGCCACTGCGCCGCAGCCGTATCGCTCAGCGAGCCTAGCTCCTGCACCTCGCGGATGCCGACCGCGAAAATGTTGTTGAACGTCGGCTCGTCGACGTGCTCAAGGGATTCTCGCAGCAGCCGGTCGCCTTGTTCTTCGCCATCGGCGGTGATCACGGTGACTTTGCCGACATCGTGCGGTCCGCGGTCTGAATGGCGGCTGATCGTGAGTGGGCCGGCATGCGTTTGCACCTTGAGCGAGCCGCCCGGTCGGCCGCCGACGACCGGCGGCAGGTATCGCTCTCGCCGTTCCGGCGAAACGCCGTACAGAACCGAGCGCATGAACTGCATGAGCGTCGATTTGCCCGCTTCGTTTGGACCGTAAAAGACGGTCAGCTCCGGCGACAGGCCGCGGAGCGCCAAATCGCGCCATACGCCGAAGCCGTCGATCTTGATATCAGTGATTTTCATCTGTGTGCGCCGACTTCTCCGGACTCGCATGAAAACGAAGCGTCGAAACGAAGAGTCAGAATGCAGAGTCCATGCGGTATGATTCCATCCGCGTCTCGGAGAGACGCGGCTACGTGATCGGCAAATCCCCGTCCTCCAATGGCAACGTCAGCAAATCGACGCCCAGCTTGGCGGCAGAGCACAACAGCGCGGCTCGATGTTCTGCCCCATCAATTTCGGCGATGGCCGCGAGCGGATCGTCGCCCAGGCCCTCGGGCAGAAACTGTTTGAGGTTGAGTGGCAGGTCGTCGTGCAGCTCGAACTCACGGACCTCACGCAAAAAATCGCCCAGGCACGTTTCCTGGTCGTACCACTCGGCCGGCACGCTCAGCGGCGATGCGCAATCAAGCGACGCACTCCAAGCGAGCGGCGAGCGCTCGCCAAATTTGCGGCGCAAATCCACAAGCAGCTCATCGGCGAGCCCGCCCGGCCGCAGCCGGTTCACGAGCGGGCCGGTGCCGCGAATCGTCCAGCGCACGAGGTGGTCAACGTCCGGCTGCTGAGCCTGGAGTTTTTGCAGCCGCTCCACCATGCGCTCGTGCAGCTGCTCGGAGCGAGTCGAGGCCGTGACTTCCAGTGTGTGACGCGACCAGCGCACTGCGTCGGTCGTCACGAATCGCAGCTTCGCTGCGCCAGTTTCATCCACTGTGACGACGGTGCAGCCGTGCGGGCCGATTTCATCCGGGCTGCGCCCTTGCGGCGTGCCGCTGAAATGAGCGATCCCCGGTTGTTCGTCGACGGTTTGTTGGGAATGGCGGCCGCCGAGGGCCATGTAGTGCACGCGGTCACCTTCATGCCCCGGCGATTCGTTTGTGCCGTAGGCTACTCCCACGGTAAACAGCCCGTGCACATCGCGATGAAAACCGCGGGCGTCGACCTGGCCGTCTTCGCGCGCACTCGTCCCCTGAATGCGGGCGATCGTCTCGCCGACGCGCACGAGGTCGATCGTTTCCACACGGCCGATTGGAAAGACATGAACGTTCGGCGGCAAGGCCACGCTGCGCGGCCACAGGTCGGGCAAGTCCGCGGCGCCGCCCGCCCAGTAAACGGGAATGCCGCGGTCGGCAAGCCGCGCAAATTGATCCAACAACAGTACGATGGCCGGCGGCCCGGCCCGATCGACGTTGAGCACGTCGCCCGCCAGCAGCAGTGCGTCGGCGTCCTCGGCGAGCACGGTTTCAAACACGCGCTCGGCGGCCTGATACGGAGCTTCGATGAACAGCTCTCGCAGTTGCTCCGGCACCTCGGCCAGGCCGGAAATCGGCAGCTCCAGGTGCAAATCGCTGGCATGCACCAGTCGCAACGGCTCGCTCATCGACGCCTCCATGCGCCCGGGGGGACAAATGCGCTCTCGCGCCAGTCTATCCCGCGACGAGAGATTCTCCAACTTCAGCTTGCGCAGCTGTAGCCGCCCTCTTCGAGGCCGGCCGCAAGTTTTTCTCGGCATCCGCCGGGGTCACAGGCCCCGGCTACAGCAAGCGCGAATGCTAGCGTCGCGCGGTTTTTCGCGTGCGGCGACGCTTTGACCGGCCGGGTTTCGCCGGTTGTTCATTTCGCGGCGGAAAGCGCTCCGCCTGGCCGGTCATTTCGTAGAGGAACCGGCTGGGAATTGTCTTGTGCGGCTTGCCCCATTTGCGGCGAGTAAGGGCGAACGACAGCGTCAAGTGCTCGCGTGCTCGCGTAACGCCGACGTAACACAGCCGCCGCTCTTCGTCGATGGCCGCGTCGTTTTCCATCGCCAGCGACCGCTTATGCGGCAAAATGCCTTCTTCCATGCCCACCAGATACACGCGCGGAAACTCCAGGCCCTTGGCGCTGTGCAGCGTCATCAGTGCCACGGCGTTGCGCGCCAGCTGCGAGTCTTTTTCGTCGCTGTCGTCGCGCTCGCTGAGGAGCATGTCGTCCAAAAAGCCGGATAGCGCGGCCGATGATGTACGATGGTCTTTGTCATAGCCGGCCGCTGCGTTGACAATCTCCTCAAGCGACGCCAGCCGCGCCTCGCGTTCGGTTGGATCCGGGTAAAGCCTTACCAGCGCGTCACGATACTTGGTCTTGTCGAGCACATTTGCCACCAAAGCGGCGACACTACTCTTTGGGTCTCGTCCGCAAAACTCCTCGATCAGCCGGCGGAATTGGCCGATTGCCTGGGTCGTTTTCGCGTCGACGCCGTCAATCGCGAGAGCATCGGGCAACACGTCCCAAACGTGCGCACCGCGCGAAATGGCTTCCTCCACGAGGCGCTTTTGGGCCGTGTTGCCGATGCCGCGCGGCGGAAAGTTGATGATCCGCAGCAGCGCCGGCTCGTCGTGCGGATTGTCGATCGTCTTCAAATAGGAAATGAGATCGCGGATTTCCTTGCGATCGAAGAACGACATGCCGCCGATCAGCACGTATGGCAGCTGCGCGCGGCGCAGTTCCGTTTCGAATGAGCGCGGCTGCTCATTGGTGCGGCAAAGGATGGCGATATCGCGCGGCTGGGCGCGGCCGGCGTCGACCAGCGCGCGAATTTCGGAAACGACGCGCTCCGCCTCTTGGGCCTCATCCTGGCATTGCAGGATCGCAGGCCGCACGCCGCCCGGTCGCGCCGCTCGCAGCACTTTCTCGTGCCGCTGGAGGTTGAAGCTGATCAGCGTGTTGGCGTACTGCAGGATCGCGGCGGTCGAGCGGTAATTATCTTCCAGCCGCACGATTTTCGCCGCGGGCCAGTCCTGCTGAAAGCGCAGGATGTGCGCCACTTCGGCCCCGCGCCAACCGTAAATCGACTGGTCATCATCGCCCACAACGCACAGGTTGCGATGCCCGCTGGCCAGCGCCTTGACGATCTGATACTGGCTGCGGTTCGTGTCTTGATATTCATCGATGAGCACATGGTCGAATCGCCCAGCCTCGGCACGCCGCACGGGCGCAAACTTCGAGAGCAGCTCCTCGGTAAGCAGCAGCAAGTCGTCGAAGTCGACGATGGCCTGGCGCCTTAGATTTTCTTGATAACGTCGATAGGCGGCCGCCGCCAATTGCTCGCGCTCGGTTTCGGCCGCCGCGGCTGCTTGATCGGGCCGCAAGGCGCTGGCCTTCCAACGGCTCACGATGGCAAGCAGATCGGCCGGCGCCAGCGCGGCGGACGGAGCGCGCAGTTCGCGCAGGGCCGCACGCGCCTGGGTTTCCTGCTCGTTTCGGTCGCAGATCACAAATCTTTGTGGATATCCGAGTCGCTCGATATGCCGTCGCAACACGCGCACGCACAACGAATGGAATGTGGAGATCTCGGGGCGCGGCGCAGCGCGTTTCGCCGACATGGCGGGCCGCTTCTTCGTGTGATTTAGCAGCGCAAGCGCCCGCTGCTGCATTTCGCCGGCTGCCTTCCTGGTAAAGGTGACCGCCAGGATGCGCTCGGGCCGTGCTCCGCGACGGATAAGCTCGGCGATGCGATACGTGACAACCCGGGTTTTGCCCGTGCCGGCGCCGGCGAGCACCAAGAGCGGCCCTTTAAGCGTTCGCACCGCATCGAGCTGAGCAGGATTCAAATCAGCCGGCATTGGAAATCCATTTCGCGTCCGTAGGTCCGGCGAGCCGAGCCGGACCGTAATTCACGGTGAGCTGCTGCCGCTCGGCTCGCGGCAGCTACAACGTAGCCGCGAGCGTCGTGCTTCGCCAGACGCCCTTGCTGCAATCTAGCGCCCGCCATAAACTTTCGATAAGCACATCGCCGACGCGTCCTGGGTTTGCAGGTTCATCGCGGCCAAAATGACCGAGCTATGTAGCGATTGAATCGCATCTAGAAAGAACGCCCATAATGAAATCTCAGCATCGCCACGAATTAGAGACCAACTGGCTGGCAAAACGATTGAACGTCATGATCGAGCGTGGCCGGCCGTATGCTTCGACGGTCCTCGGCATCGCGGTGGCCGTCGTGCTAGTCATCCTGTTGTGGACGGTCTTCGCCGGATCGTCTTCCGCACGGCAGAGCGAGGCGTGGAACGAATTCAATCAGGCCGTCGTCGAGCCCCAGCCGGATGTCGAGCGGCTGCGCGCGTTAGCCGAGGAGTATCCAAACACGAAGATGCAGCAGCTCGCGGATGTGACCTGGGCCGATAGCCAGGTTTGGCTGGCCGCTCACAATTATCTATACGATCGGGCCGGCGCAATGGATGCCCTCGAAAAGGCGTCCAGCCGTTATCAATCGGTGATTGAAACATCCAAAGACGCGCGCGTTTTGAATCGAGCGCGGCTCGGCATGGCACGGGTCCATGAAATTCGCGGCGAACTGGACAAGGCCCGCGAGGAATATCTCAAAGTCACCGGCGGCATTGCGAAGTATGCCGAGGAACAAGCCAAGCGGCTTGCGACGCCCGAATCCAAGGAAACCTATGCCTGGTTGGCGAAGGCGGAGGCGACACGTCCGCGATCCACGCAGGGTCTTGGCGGGCGGGCTTCGAACCCGGACTTTTCGGCTGCCGACCTGGCTTTGCCAGGCGATTCGCCGACCGGTGGCCTGCCGACGAGCACGCCCGGTGAAGGCGAATCGTTGGAAAAGCTGCTGGAGGGTCTGAACATCGACTTCGGCGCGATCGACGAAAAGAACGATCGGTACCAGTTGCCGAGCGCAGCGCCGGGCGAGCCGGCGTCACCGCCGACCCAGAACCAAACCCCGGAACAAGGCCAGAGCGCGCCGGCACAAGGCCAGGCCCCCGTGTCACCGACTGACCAGCCGCCGGCACAAAGCGAGGTGGCGCCGGCCCAGGAATCCGCTCCCACCGATAGTTCAGGCGACAATTCAACGGATTCGCAAACCGATAATGCGAATGCCGACGCCGCCCAGCCGGAGTAGCGACAAACGTCTCATCAACCATCCTGGCCGCGGCAATTCACCGTTGCGAACGATCGTGCTGGACGGCGCCTCGATGTGTTTCTAGCAGAACTGCTGCCGGCATTTAGCCGTGCCACGCTCCAGCGGGCGATCGACGCAGGCCACGTCGAGGTCGACGGCGTCCGCGGGAAGCCGTCGCTTCGGCTGCGGCCGGGCAACCAGGTTGTGGTCCAGCAAATTGAAGTGCCGCGCGAAGGGCCCGCGCCTCAAGATATTCCTCTGGCGATCTTGCACGAAGACGAGGCGATCGTTGTCGTCGACAAGCCGGCCGGCATGATCGTGCACCCGGCCAAAGGCCATTGGGAAGGCACGCTAGCCAGCGCGCTGGCGCATCATTTCGGACGGCTCAGCGGGCGCGGCGGCCCCACGCGGCCCGGCATCGTGCACCGGCTCGACCGCGACACTAGCGGCATCATCGTGGTGGCCAAAAACGACCAGGTGCACGATGCGCTCGCGGCGCAGTTCAAGGCCCGGCAGGTAGTTAAAGAGTACCTGGCAATTGTCGCCGGCGTGCCGGGCTTGGACCGCGATGTCATTGACGAGCCGATTGGCACTCACCCCACTCACCGCGAGAAAAAGGCCATTCGACGCGAAGATCCGACCGCACGCCCGGCGGTCACGCAATATGAAGTTCTCGAGCGGTTTTCGGACTATGCGCTGTTGCGAGCGCTCCCGAAAACTGGCCGCACGCATCAAATCCGCATCCATCTGGCGCATGCCGGCTTTCCCGTGCTGTGTGACCGGCTGTATGGCGGCCGCTCGCAGCTCACGGAATTGGAATTGATTCCACGAGATAAGGTGGCCGAAGCGTCTGCCGCGGCAAACTCGCCGGAGCCGCTTTTGAAACGACAAGCGCTGCACGCCCATCGGCTCACTCTCACTCATCCCGCGTCCGGCGAGCAAAAGACGTTTGAGGCCGCCCTGCCGGTCGATATGCTACAAACGCTCAGAGCGCTCCGCCGCTGGCGCTCGCTAATCTGAATAGCGGCCACGCATAGGAGAAATTCACATGAGCGTGCTGCAGGAATTCAAAAAGTTTGCTCTGCGCGGCAATGTCATCGACATGGCCGTGGGCATCATCATCGGCGGCGCCTTCACGACTGTCGTTAAGTCGCTGGTGGACGATGTGATCATGCCGCCGATTGGCTTGCTTGCGTCCAACGTCGATTTCAAGGAGCTGGCTTTTCCGCTTCGCGGCGTGGTGGGCGATCCAAACGCCGTCACGCTAAAATACGGCGCGTTTATCAACAATTGCATTTCGTTCATCATCGTCGCCTGGGCTGCATTCTTCCTCGTTAAGGCAGTAAACATTGCCGAAGCACGACTGCGATTCGGCGACCTGCCGCCGGCGCAAACGCCGCCTCCGCCCGAAGATATTCTGCTGCTTCGCGAAATCCGCGACTCACTGAAGCACGCGTAGGATGCAATGTCGCGTGCCACTGCTAACTTGTTAGCAGTGCATTTCAAGCGATGGCCTTGTGGACCAAAATTAGCGGTCCTTATCTAGCTGGAGGCGTCATCACAATTTGTACTGCAAGGAGTCCCCATGACTATGCACTGCTGGGCAAGCCAGCAGTGGCACCCGATGCCATGCCCACCCTACTCAAACAGCGCCCGCATTAGCTCCTTGATCACAATCGGACGCGGGCTGAGCAGCATCTCCGCGGCAACCACGCCGGCCGAGCGGCCAAGGTAGCGATCCGCCGCATCGACGCGCTCGAACAGATGCTCCTTCTCAGGAGGAAACTGCGTCTTGTAGCAGCGGATCGCCGCCAGCTTGCGGGCCAGCGTGCTGCTGATGTCCACCACGATCTGGCCGCCCGGCAGCGGCGGAGCGGCCAGCGGCGCGCCCAACAGGCAATAAAGCTGCCGCGAAATCGTGTGCGGCGCCAGGTTCTCGAACTGGTCGTCCCACTTCGTGAGCCGCGAATAGAACACAGCTGCGTCGGTGATCTGCATCGCCTGCCAATGGTCGGGCGAGGCCATCGGCGTCTTGTCACCAAGGCCGATCACCAGACGCGGGCGATGCTTGCGAAATTCGATCGCCAGCTTGACCCGCGCCTCGAATGAATCGAATAGCCGGCGGTTGGGCAGATGCAACAGCGTGCGCAAGTGGACGCCAAGCGCCTCGCCGGCGGCCTTCGCTTCCGCCATGCGCACATCCGGCCCAGGCGAACGCGGCGTCGGCTCGCCATCGGTTAGATCGATGATCCCAACCTTATGGCCAGAGTCGGCAAGCATTGCCAATGTGCCGCCGCAGGCAATCTCCACATCGTCGGGGTGCGCGCCAACGGCGATCACATCGAGTTGTGGATACACAGTCGAAGCCATGGATCGATTCCGTTTTCTAATGCTACGCCGTTAATGATAACAAATCCTCTCTTCCGTCTCCTACGTAATTTGGCTAATCTTCCGCCTCGCTGGAAGTCCGCATAACTTGCTGCGCAAGAGGCTTAATAGAAATGAATATGACAGGGCATCAATCGGGCCGGCCGCGCTTGTCAGTCGCAATGATCGTTCGCGATGCGGCCGATGTGCTGGTCGAATCGCTCGACAGCGTTCGCGGCATCGCCGACGAGCTTGTGGTGATGGATCTGGGCTCAACCGACGACACGATGGCAATCGCGCGGCAAGGAGCGGATATCGTCGATCAAATCGAGTGGCAAGAAAACTTCGCCGAAGCTCGCAATGAATGCCTTGGACGCGTGACGGGCGATTGGGTCCTCTGGCTCGAAGCAGGCGAGACGCTTGATGACACTTCGGCTCAGCAGCTGCGAAACTTCGTCGATGAAACGGCCGATCCGAATAAGGCCTACTTGCTATTTGTCCAGCGTCCAGCGGCGAACGCCGCCAATTGCGCCGATCAGATCGGCCAGTTGCGGCTCGTGCCCAATCGGCCCGAGCTGCGCTTTCGGGGCCGCGTACGCGAAAATCTTTTCCGCGCCGTCAAAGATGCCGCAATGGGCGTCGATGCCTTGGAATGTGTCATCCAGCGGCGTGCGACGGTCGCCCACGAACAACGTGCGCGGGCCCGCCTGCAGCTCAACTTGGCGAATCTGTCCCTGACGGAATCTGGCGATGCGGCTAGCCCGCTTCTGGCGCGAGCTGAGGCGCTGGCTCAACTCGGCCGGCCGCAAGAAGCCGGTCAAGTTTACTGCCGCGCCCTCCAACTCGCCGAACGCGGCAGCTCCGAATTGCTCGAAGCATATTACGGGCTGCTCAACGCGATGGACGCAGACCCGGCCGCCGCCGAGCGTCAAATCGCCACGTGCATCGAAGCGCTCGAAGTGTATCCGCTCGATGCCCAGCTGCTCTGCGGAATCGGCGGCTACCTTTTGCGCCGCGGACGGCTCGACCTGGCAGCCCGGTCGTATGAAATGGCCGTGATGCATGGGCAAGTCGACCCGGCGACGTGGTATCTTGCGGATCTGGCGGATGTTGCCGTAATTTGTTGGAACCTGGTATTGCAGCTCATGAAGGAATCCGACAAGGCCGAGGGCGTGCTGCAATCGGCGCTTGCCGAGCGGCCCGAATCGCTGCGGCTGCGACGGCAGCTCATCGAGCTCTATGTGAAGGCGGGCCGCGAGCGCGACGCTCTGGCGCAATGCCCGTCGTTGCCTGAGGACATGCCGTTTCGACAGCAATTCCCGACTGTCGTGCGCGGCGCGCTTCTGGCCGCGACGAAGAAATCGGCCGCCGCGCTGCGGCCGCTGCGAGCCGCGTACCAGGCCGGTTGCCGCGATCCCCTGTGTTTGCGCTGGCTGGCTGCGGCCCAGTTGGACCTGGGCAATCTGGCGGATGTCGAGATCATTGTGGATGAGTGGGAACGAGCCGAGCCGGGCAATTTGGAAATTGCCGTGTTCCGCAAGGCCGCAGCCGACCGGCGGCAAGGCGGCCAATCAACGCTTCGCGTGGACGGCCCGGCCAGTCTCCGCATACCCTCGCTGACGGACACCCCATCCTTTCCATCGATGTTACCGCAAACCTAGCGGTAATTCGCGGCGGCTAGCGCCTGAGATTCTTGACAAAGCTGCACCTTGTCCGCATAGAATCGCCTGAATCAATGGGTCCGCCGCGTCTCGCCACGGGCCGCCCGCGGGCGTACCATTGACCATCGGAAATGGTTCTTTCGGAAGGGGTAGATATATGAGTAGCGGTAGTGCGGTAATGACATGGGCCGGTGTTGACGACCCAGGTATCGATCGTGGTGAGAGATGGCCGGACGACGGCGCCAGCGAATTTCTGGGCCGGCCCGCCGACGACGAATTGAGCTGCGCAACGGATCCGTTCGACGACTTCGACGACGACGACTTCGACGACGAATTTGACGATGACTTCGAAGAAGAGTGGGACGAGGAGTTGCCCGGCGACGCGGATCAATTCGAACCCGACCCAGTTGAAGCGGAAGACGCCGACGACGGCCTGCCGGTCGAGCCCGACTTCGAAGACGAGGATTGAGGACTGATGTAAATAGCCGGCCCATCCCGGGCCGGTTTTGCAGTCGCCGCCGGCGAGATCCCCGGCCAGGATGGCTGGGCTATGTGTCGCCGAGTTCAAGCTCATCTTTGCGATTGCACGGCCCGCAGTGCCGTGTTCTATTCGCAGTTTCTCTGTGATTCCCCCCTCGTAGGGAGGGGCCAGGGGAAGTTTCTTCCATAGGATGCCAATCAGCTATCCACCTGCCATGTTTCAGCCCGTCGAAGGCAGCGCAAACTTTCCGGACCAGGAACTGGCCATCGGCCGGTTCTGGAAGGAAGCGCGCATCTACGAGAAATCGCTCGCGCAGCGGGCCGGCGCGCCGCCGTTTGTATTCTATGAGGGCCCGCCGACGGCCAACGGCATGCCTCACCCCGGGCACTGTCTCACTCGGGCCATCAAGGACCTTTTCCCGCGCTATAAAACGATGCGCGGCTACCGCTGCGAGCGCAAAGCCGGCTGGGACACGCACGGCCTGCCGGTCGAAGTCGAGGTCTGCAAAGAGCTCGGCATCCATTCGAAGGAAGAAATCGAAGCCTACGGCGTCGAAGCTTTCATCCAGAAATGTCAGTACAGCGTGTGGCGCTACATGCGCGAGTGGGAGCGCCTCACCGAGCGCATCGGCTTCTGGGTCGACCTCGAAAAGGCCTACGTCACGTATCACCAGAGCTATGTCGAAAGCGTGTGGTGGTCGCTCAAAAACTTGTTCGACCGCGGCCTGTTGTACCAGGGCCACAAAATCGTCTGGTGGTGGGCCCAAGGCGGCACGGCCTTGAGCGCCGGCGAAGTCGGACTCGGCTACCGCGAAGTGGCCGATCCGAGCGTGTATGTGAAGTTTCCGCTTCTGGATGAGGCAGGAAATGTCACCGATACGTCGCTATTAGTATGGACCACGACACCATGGACGTTGCCGTCGAACCAGTTTGCAGCCGTCCATCCAGAACTC
>DASXWB010000808.1:0-7043 GCA_036503915.1 Lacipirellulaceae bacterium
CGAGGTTGCGCGGCGGATGCATGGCACCGGTCGGCGCGTTGGGCCGCATCGATGGCGATGAGTTGCAATTGACGGCGGTCGTTCTAAGCGCCGATGGAGCGCGGCGATTGACGGCGCATGATATCGCGCATGGCATCGCAGCCGTCGATGCCGAGCAACTGGGCATTCGCGTGGCCGATGCGTTGCTGGCACAAGGTGCGGCTGAACTGATTGCCGAAAGCCGGGCAAAGTCATGAAACCTGAGCTTCGCGAAATCTTCGATCAGCAGCTGGAGCGCGTGCTTCCAGAGCTGCCTCAACAGGTGCGCGAGTTCATGGAAAACGTGCCGCTGGTGGTCGAGGATTACCCGTCGCCCGAGATCATGCGGCGCGTCGGCGTGCGGCATCGTTCGGCATTGTGCGGTTTGTACACGGGGATTCCGCTAATTAAGCGCAGCGTTAACGACTGGGGCGTGCCTTCGGACGTGATTCACATTTTTCGCCAAGGCATCTTGAGCCAGGCATGCTCCCCGGGCGGCGGCATCGATGACGAAGAACTGCGCAAGCAAATCCGCTTCACGATCCTGCATGAGTACGGGCATCACGTAGGGCTTTCAGAGCGCGATTTGCGCGCGCTGGGGTATGGGTAAAGTGCTTGGCCGCATTCGTCGCTGCTGGCGAATGGCTTCTGCGGAATCTGCCGCTAGCTCCGCATGTGGCTTCGGCAAGTTTCGCCGAATGTTTCCTGTAGCGCAAATGCCAGCGGGTTTGTTTGCCACGGGGGCCGATTTAGCACACGAGCTGTGGCCGCAACTACTTGCGACGCGGCTTCTCCTTAAGAAGATTCGTTCGGCACGAACGTTGCTTGGGAAGCGGCCGCACGCAGGGGGGGCCCACCTGCGTTCACTTCCACTGCCATGCCCTACGGAATGTATATCTCGGCCGAGGGCGCCGCCGCCCAGGCGCAGCGCCTGGAAGTCATCGCCAACAATCTGGCGAATGTTGACACGGCCGGCTTCAAGCAAGATGTGGCCACGTTTCAGGCCCGCTTTGCCGAAGCAATCCAGCAAGGGATGGCCCAGCCGCGCAATCAGTCGATGAACGATATCGGCGGCGGCGTGAAGATCATCGACGTCGAGACTGACCACTCGGTCGGTCAGTTCAAAGAGACCGGCAACGAGCTGGACGTGGCGATCGCCGGCAAGGGTTTCTTTCACGTTCGCGGCGACGACGGCAAGCAGTATTTGAGCCGAGCGGGCAACTTTGCCCTCGACACACAAGGCCGTCTGGTGACGCAAAACGGCCACCGGCCCGTGCTCGACCAGGCGGGCGGAGAGATCGTGCTGAGCCATGAGCAGCCCATGTCGATTTCGCCCGACGGATTTATTTCTCAGGCCGGATCAATCTTTGCGCTCGGCATGTCCCAGCCTGACTCGCTCGATGAACTTGTGAAGGTCGGCAACAACCTTTTTCAGCCGCTGGGCGCGGTGAAGCCGCTGGCGCTGACGGATCGAAACATTCGGCAGGGATACCTTGAGGTGTCGGGCGCCAACCCGGTGCGCCAGATGATGTCGATGATCGAAACCACGCGGGCGTTCGAAGCGAACACGCGAATGATTCAGAACCAGGACACGATGCTTGGGGCTCTTATAAGCCGGGTGCTGCAGGCTTAGTAGTGAGTGGGTGAGTAAGTGAGTAGGTGAGTAGGTGCGTAACAATTGCGAAGGTTTTCTGCAGCGCATTCGGTACTCCGTACTGAGTACTTGGTACCCAGTACCGGGTATTAACCGCCGGCATGGTCGCGCATAGCGCAATTAATACGGTAACCGCACAAATCCTTGCGAGAAATCCATGACCGTTCAAACCCTGTACACCGCCGCCACGGGCATGGAAGCCCTGGAGACCAAGCTCGATGTGATCGCCAACAATATGGCGAACATCAACACGACGGGCTTCAAGAAAGACCGCGCGAACTTCGAAGACGTGTTTTACCGCCAGTATCGCATGCCGGGTTCCACCGACGCCGACGGAAACATGACGTCCACCGGCATCGAGGTCGGCCTGGGCACGCGCGTTTCCAGCACACAGTCGAACCACGAACAAGGCGCGTTTGAAACCACGAACAACCAGCTTGACTTAGCCATTGAGGGCGACGGATTCTTTCGCGTGCAAAACCCCAACGGCGACTTTTACTATACGCGCGCTGGGAACTTCAGCCTGAATGCCCAGGGCACGATCGTGCTCGGATCGGCAAACATCGGCTACGTTTTGGAGCCGCAAATCGACATCCCGCAAGATGCCACGGACATCCTGGTGACGGCCGACGGACAAGTGCAAGTCCGCACGCAGTCGTCGCCGACTTTGCAAACAGTGGCCCAGTTGGATCTGGCCAAGTTCGTCAATCCCGACGGCTTATTAAAATTGGGCGACAACTTATATCAACAGACCGACGCCTCAGGTGAACCGCAGGTAGGGAACCCCGGCCAGGAAGGTTTTGGCAACGTGCGGCAGGGATTTTTGGAAGCATCCAACGTTGAGCCCGTGACCGAGTTGATCGATCTCATCACGACGCAGCGGGCGTTCGAGCTCAATTCGCAGGTCGTGCAGGCGGGCGACCAGATCATGCAAATCGTCGCCAACTTGCGAAGACTTGGCTAGGTGTCGAAATAAACCAACCACAAAGTACACAAAGCGCACGAAGAAAGGCATCTACGAGCGTTCTATGGCTTACTTAGAGTCTTTTGTGGCCTTCGTGGTTAACGACAATATGAACAACATCCGGCGAGCCTTGTTAGTTGCAGTAACGATCGCGCTTCTCACGGGACTTGAACAAGCGAGTGCTGCAACAGTTGATATTCTGTTGCGCGAGCAGGTGACGGCTAGCGCGCCGGTGATTCGCTTGGGCGATGTCGCCCGGATTGTCACGGCCGATCGTCAGCGAGCGAGGGAACTTTCCTCGTTGTTATTGATGCCGGCGCCAGCACCCGGAACGCAGCGGTTTTTGCGCAAGCGCGAAGTGGAAGACTTGCTGGCCGCGCATGGCGAGGATCTATCGCAATTGCGCCTCGACGGGGCGACTCAGGTGGCAATCACGACTCACCCTGTTTCGAGCGGCAACGACGACGGGCGGCCGGTTGCAGCACAGAATGCCGCCGCGCCAATGAACCGCCACGCAGCAATCCTGGCGGGGTACTCCGAACCGATCGGTAACTCGCAGGCTGCTAATTTGGTAGATAATGATCTGCGCGAAGAGGTGAAGCGAATCATTTGCAACTATGTCGTCGAAAGGACCGGCGAAGCCGCCGAATGGCGCGTAACGTGCGAGGTTTCGGCACGGTATCTCGCTCAGCTGGACGCGGCGACTTCGCCCCCGGTATGCAGTGGGGGAACCGCGCCGTGGACCGGCCGGCAGCAATTCATCATTTCATTTGCAACTGCCGCTGGCGCGGTGCGAATTCCCGTGTACGCCGACGTAGCCCCCGCCGCAATGCCGGTGGTCGTTGCGATTCAGCCAGTAGCTCGCGGCGCCGTGATTACGGCGGCCGACGTTGAGCTTCAAAGTCTTGCGGAAGCTGCAGCATACGGCCGCTGCTCGCCGCTCACTTCCGTCGAGGAGTTAATCGGCATGGAAGCGCGTCAGGCAATTGCCGCCGGTGATGTGATCTTCACCGACAAAATCCAGGCTCCCATGTTCGTAAGGCGCGGCGAGCTAATCACCGTGGTGGCACAAGGCGGCGGCATCCGGGTGACCACGACTGCCCGAGCGCGGCAGGACGGCGCGCGGGGCGAGCTGGTACAGCTGGAGTCGCTGGAAACGCGTGAAATATACGATGCCCGCGTGACTGGATATCGCGAGGCAGCGGTGTTCACGGCAGCAGCCGCGACGATGCCGGACCGCGATTATTCACCACTGTCAACTCAGCTACCGCCGGCATCGCCAATGGTCAAGCAAATTGAAACTGCTCGCCGTTAATACGCGAATCCATATTAGTCTCACGCAATGGCGCCAAGGCGCAAAGAAATTACAGCCACGTAATTTTGGAATGCTCTCCATGTACTTAGCACGTTTAATTCGAGTCTTTGCGCCTTTGCGCCTTTGCGAGAGACACCTTCGGTGCACAGGTGTTGCCGGCGCCCTGCTCTTGGCGATTGCCGCAGACAGCCGTGTGTTGGCGCAGGATGCGAGTCTGCTTTTGATCCAACCGGCACCCCAACAGCCCGGGCAGCTGACGCTCGAGAACAGCTCCTTCATGTACCGCCAGCTACCGCCGGAGGCCGAGCTTCGCGAGTTGAAGGTCAACGACATCATTACAGTGCTCGTGGATTACCGCTCCAGCATGATGAGCGAGGGCGACGCCGAGTCGCGTCGCCGGGTAAGCCTCGACGCAGTTCTGACGGACTGGCTCAAGTTCGATGGCAAGGACATCTTCCCGGCCCCGCAAGGGCAGGGCGATCCGGCGGTCAGCGGATCGCTCAACAGCCAGTACCGCACCGAGTCGGAAATGGAGCTGCGCGATTCATTGTCCTTCAAGATCGCGGCCGCGGTCGTGGACATTCGCCCGAATGGCAACCTCGTGATCGAAGCTCGCCGCGAAATTCGCATCAATGAAGAAGTGTGGGTGCAGTCGCTCACGGGCATCGTGCGGCGGCAATCGATCGGCCCTGATCGGATGGTTCGCAGCGACGAGGTGGCCGAGCTGCGAATCGAAAAACGCGAGCGCGGGTTTGTAAACGATGCCTACTCTCGCGGCTGGTTCACGCGTTGGTACGACAAGTGGAAGCCGTTTTAGTGGTCGGGTGAGTAGGTGAGTCAGTGAGTACGTGAGCAGGTAGGAATTGTCCATGATGAGAAGGTTCATCACAAGTTGTTTGCTTCTTGCGATTACGATGCCGGCGACGGCCAGCACGCGGCTGAAAAACATTTGCCGCGTCAAAGGGCAGGAAGAAAACGTGCTCCGCGGCATGGGGCTGGTTGTCGGCCTCAACGGCACGGGGGAAGCCAACGACGGACCGACGATGCGGGCCATCGCGCGGGCCATGGAAATCATGGGCAGCCCGCTCACAATGAACGGCCAGCAGATGAATCTCGAGGAGCTGCGCCGGATGAAAAATGCCGCGCTGGTGATGGTTACCGCCAGCGTGCCGGCCACGGGTGCACGGCGCGGTGACAAGCTGGATTGCTACGTCAGTGCGCTGAATGGCAAGAGCCTCGCGGGCGGGCGGCTGGCCTTTGCGTCTTTACAAGGCCCGAACACACAGGACCGCCGCGTTTACGCGCTGTGCCAGGGACAGCTTACGATCGACGACCCGGAGCAGCCGATGGTCGGCGTCATTCACGGCGGCTGCCAGATGGAAGCCGACATCTTCACGCCGTTCTACACTCAGGACGGCTGGATCACGTTGGTGCTGGATAAGAATCACGCCAACTTTCAAACGGCCGACGATATCGCCAAGCTCATCCTCGAGCAAATGGTAAGTCAGGGCGTCGCCGGCGGCGCAAAGGCGTCGGAAATGGTCCGTGCGATCGATGCCGCCAACATCAAGATACGGATTCCGGAAATGGATGCCAGCGACCCTGTCGGGTTCGTGGCCATCCTGCTGGAGAGCCGCATCGAAGAACCGGAACCCGAATCGCGCGTGGTGATCAATTCACGGGCCGGCACGATCGTCATCAGCGGCGAAGTCGAAATCGGCGACGTGCTGGTGACGCACAAGAACATTACCGTGGAAACGATTGCCTCGCCGGCGTTTGCCGCCGTCGATGTAGACGAATCCAATAAGGCCAGGCTGGATCTGTTAGTGAACCAGCTGAATGCGCTCAAGGTGCCGCCGGAAGACATGATCGAGATCATTCGCGGCATCGAACGCAACGGAAAACTGCACGGGCAATTGATCATCGACAGATAATTGGGGCTGCTCTCAGGGTCCGGGCATTCCACAGAGAAGAACAACTCGAGGCGCCGTCATGCAAATTAACAGCTACAACGCGATAGTGGCATCGCAGCTCCCGGCGATGCCGCCGGCGCGTGGGAATTTTGAGGCCGCGGCTGCGAAAAGCGGACCCTCCCCCGGCCCCTCCCTAAGAGGGAGGGGGAATGTCGATGCGCTGCGCGAGCAGTTTACGCAGTTTGTCGGTGAGACGTTTTTTGGGCAGATGATCAAATCGTTGCGGGCGACCACGGAAAAGCCCGCCTACTTCCACGGCGGCCGGGCTGAAGAAGTTTTTCAAAGCCAGCTCGACCAGCAACTTGCTCAGCACCTCACAGAGGCCAGCGCCGATCAGTTTAGTGAGCCGATGTTTGAGCGGCAGTTTCCAAAGCTTGCAGCGCGGAGTCGGTCGGGTGAGGTCGGCGGACTAACGCAACTCCGAAGGTATTAGGCGAGCACAGCTTCAACCACAATAGCCAGTACAGCGGACGGCACACCGACCCGGCACCCGGCTAAACCGGCTGCCGGGTGCCCGGTGCCTGCTACACTTATGGATGACATCTGGGAAACGGGCATTGCCGCGCTGTTGGCAGAGCTATCCGACGTGCAGGGAGAACTGCTCGGTGCGCTAACGGAGAAGCGGCAGCTTCTTGCCAGCGGCAATCATGAAGGGCTGGCCGCGATGTCCGTCCGCGAGCAAGCGCTTCTCGAGCGCTTGCAGGCATGCTACGAGCGGCGGCAGGAGCTTTTGTCGCGAGCCGAAGCCGAGGGCTTGCCCGCCGATAGCATTGGCTCGCTTAGCCGCAAGCTGCCTCCCGAGCGCCGCGGCCGCGTGCAAGCAAGCATTCGCGAGGCGAATCAGCGCTCTCGTATCTTGCAGCACCATAGTCTCACCAACTGGGTGCTAGTGCAGCGCTCGCTGTTACATCTCTCCCAACTGATAGAGATTATTGCTACCGGAGGGCGGCCTGAGCCGACATATGGAAATGGCTCCGACCGCCAGTCTAGCGGTGCGCTGGTGGATCGGGCCGCTTGAGAACGTGGAGGAGTGGAGTAGAGCAGTAGTGGAATAGCCGCGGTCGGCTCGACTTTCTCCCACTGCTCCACTACTCCTCTGCTCCACAACTCCTCTCTCCT
>DASXWB010000809.1:0-5306 GCA_036503915.1 Lacipirellulaceae bacterium
CGGGTTTAACACGCCAGGGATGCCGCAACCGGCATCCCTTTTTTGTTTAGACTACGCTGTCCGGCTCCCCTCCCTTGACGGGAGGGGTTGGGGGAGGGTGATTTCCGCCGTCCTCCTCGCTCCTTGCTCCTCGCTCCCCGCTCCCATGTTCGTCGACCGCGTCACCATTGAAGTCGAAGCCGGCCGCGGCGGCGACGGCTGCATGAGCTTCCGCCGCGAGAAGTACGTGCCGCGCGGCGGCCCCGATGGCGGCGACGGCGGCAACGGCGGCAGCATCATCCTCATAGCCGAGCCAGGCGTCGACAGCCTTTCGGCCCTGGCCCATCGCAAGCGCTGGCGGGCCGAGCGCGGCGAGCACGGCCGCGGCAGCAACTGCCATGGCCGCAGCGCCGAGGACCTCACCATCCGCGTTCCGCCGGGCACAATCGTCATCGACGCCGTCCACGGCCACGTCCTCAAAGACCTCTCCGCTCCCGGCGAGCGAGTCGTCGCGGCCCACGGCGGCAAAGGCGGCAAGGGCAACACGCGCTTCAAGAGTGCTACCAACCAGGCCCCGCGCGAGCACACGCCCGGCGGCGAAGGCGAGCTGCGCCGGCTCACGCTCGAGCTGAAGGTCATCGCCGACGTCGGCCTCGTGGGCAAACCGAACGCCGGCAAGAGCACGCTGCTCTCCCGCGTTTCGCGCGCCCGCCCGGAAATCGCCGACTACCCGTTCACGACCAAAACGCCCCAACTGGGCATCGTCCAAATCGACATCGACCGCTCGATGGTCATGGCCGACATCCCGGGCCTCATTGAAGGCGCCCACACCGGCGCCGGCCTGGGCCACGAATTTCTGCGCCACGTCGAACGCACGCGCGTTCTCATCCATCTGGTCGAGCCGGCGCCGGTCGACGGCAGCGACCCGGTCGAAAACTATCGGGCCATCCGCCGCGAGCTGGAACAATACGGCCACGGCCTGGCCGACCGCCCCGAAATCATCGCCATCAGCAAAGCCGAGCTGCCCGGCGCCGACGAAGCCCAAAAACGCCTCGCCCAAGCCGCCGGCCGCGAAGTGCTCAAGTTCTCCGCGGTCACCGGCCAAAACCTCGACCGCCTGCTACAGCAGGCATATGGGCAGCTTCACCCGCAAGTGTAGGTCCCGCGAGCCGAGCGGGGTCCTTTGTAGCCGGCCTCACCGAGTCCGATAAACTCGTCCCAATCACGGACCCTGCAGCCAATCCTCGATCTGCAACCCACCGACACGCGAGAATTCGCCCGTGTTGTTTGTGACGAGCGTGAGGCGGTGCATAACACAGATCGACGCAATCTGCAAATCGTACGGCCCAATCGTCATTCCGGCGACCTCCAGGGCATGACGAATGCGGGCATACACGGCCGCCGCGTCATCATCAAACGGCAGCGAACGAAGTGGTGAAAGCGCTTGGACTACCGCCGCAATCCGGCGATCCCGGTTTCCGTACTTCTCAGCGCCGTGCAACAGCTCGGCTCGCACGATTGAACACGTAACAATATCGCTCGGTTGCAGCGCTTGAAGCCGAGCACGAATCGGACTGCTCGGCTGTTTGAGATACGCAATCCAAGAATTTGTATCGAGCAGATAGGGCATTACCACGCTTCCCGCCGGGGAAGATCCCCTTGCGGCGGTCGCTCAAATTCCTCCCCCACCAGCGATCCAGCCGTTTGCTCGAAATATCCGGCCGGCCATGCCGTCGACGTCTCCGACGCAGGCCGTCCAGACTCCGGCACCGCAATCACCTCCGCTTTGGTCCCCTCTGGCCAGTCAACCGGCTCCAGTGGACGAAACACGCCGTCAGCATAGATGGCCGCAATCGTGTCGCTCATGCCTAAAGTATATCCACGCCCGAGAACCGACGTCCACGTGCTGCTGCAAACTAATAGCTGAAAGCTTTCGTGGAAACACTCTCTCTCCCTCTTAGGCAGTTGTCCGACTCTCTTCCCGTGCACTTTTTATTTTCGTCCGACTCCCTCCCCCTTGCGGGGAGGAAATCCGAAGCGAGTTGCCGAAAGCTCTGAAAGAGCGAACTAGGATAGCCCAGGGCAAGGCCACGCGCGTCTCCGCGCGAGGGGGCCGACGCCCTGGGTGCTAATCGCCCATGCGCCGATAGCCCTGAAAGGGCGATACACAATCACCGCGCGGCGCGATTCGTCAAAACCTGGCCATCATGCGCGGCTAGTTATAGCATGCGCTGTCGAACAGCCCCGCAAAGGGCGCAATGCGATAGCCCAGGGCAAAGCCTCGCCGCCGGGGACTGTCCCAATTTTCCGAGTCTTCGAGGAAAATGGGACTGTCCCCCTCTCCGACTCCGTCGCGACCCCCGTATGTCGAAGCTCGAGTAATCCGCAACACGAATTTCGCAGAAGGCGGGAGGATCGATACAAGCGACATTGCAACTGTTCCGCACGCTCCTCCATCAACTCATGACCGCCCAAACCCGCGTCCACGAAGTTGATCTTTCTGCGCTCGGCGTCGAAACCGACACCGCTGAACTCGTGGAGGTATAAAGTAGGTCCCGTCTGCCGGACGGGACGTTGGCGGCGCAATCAGCTTCGCGGCAAACAGGTCCCGCTCGGCAAGCGGGACCTACTGCCCGTCGGCCATTCAGGTTGCTTCTGCTCCGGCTTCCAGAAACAATAGATCGAGAATCCTCAACAAGGCGCCCCATCATGAATACGTACGAAACCACCGCCACCGTGGAAAATCACGGCCAAGTTCGCCTGGCCGGCGTGCCTTTCGAGCCCGGCACTCACGTCCAGGTGACGGTCCGCGAGAAAGTCGGCTCCGATACAAACGGTCCATCGCAGAAGCTCGAAGAAGCGCGTATCCGAATGAGGGAACTGTTCGCGCGCGTGCGGGCACGAAACACCGAGCCGGTCGGACCACTGCGCCGCGAGGAACTGTATAACCGCCACGGAGGTGTATGATGTCAATCCATGTGCTCACGGGAACGAAACAGCAGATCGCTCAGGACCTGACCCAGCTCCCGGGCGAGGTCCGCGAGGCCATAGTGTTCGTAGAGGAACCTGCACCGAGCGCGCCTGGGCCGCCAGCCCACGACGGCGAGGATATTTTTGCCGAAATGCAACCGTTCATAGCGGACGGCAATACCGAGGTAGATGACTCGCGCGAAGCGATCTACACGCGATTGCAAGGGGAATGAGGAGAGTAAAGCCATGAGCGCCTTTGAAACATCTGCCACCGTCCAAGATCAAGGCCAGCTTCACCTGGCCGGCGTGCCGTTCGCGCCGGGAACAGAAGTGGAGGTCATCATCAGTCCCAAAGTACGACCCGAAGAAGAATTGACGCGTGCCGACGACGGGGCGGGGCGCCCCTCCGCCGGCGTCTGCTGGGAAGGCAATGTGCTGGTCCATCAAGGCTTCGGCCCCGCCCCGTCCGTCGCGGAATTGCGGGACGAGCGCCTAAATCGTCTCGCTGAGGGACGATTGGGATGAAGGCGCTGCTCGACACGTCAACTCTGATCGCCGCCTTCCTGGCCGATCATGTCCACCACCACCAGGCCCTGCCCTGGCTTTCGCAAGCGAAAAGCGGCGCCTTCGAGTTCGTTTGTTCGGGGCACAGTCTGGCGGAAATCTATGCCGTTCTCACGCGTTTGCCGCGGACGCCGACGATTGGTGCGAATGAGGCCTTGCAGTTGATCCAAGAAAACGTCATCGCTCACGCGCACGTGGTTTCGCTTTCAAGCGGCGAATATGCAAGCCTCATTGAGTCGCTGGCGCAAAACAGAATCATCGGCGCCGCGATCTACGAGCGGTAATCGCCCGCGCTGGCGAACTGACCGGCGTGGATTACTTGGTGACGTTCAACGTCGCCGACTTTCAGCGCGTCTGGCCCGCCGGTTCGGCGCGGATTGTGTCGCCTCAGACGCATCCGCCGCCATGATGCGAAAACTTGCCCGACTTCAGGTCACCGACACAGCCATCGATGCCCGCGCCCGGCGAACACAAAACCGTCCAACCCGCATCCTACAGTACGCTCCAGCCAGCTCGGCTGAGAGCTTCGCCCGACACCTGAAACCTGACACCTGCATTCTCCTCTCTGACTGACACCTGACACCCGACACCTGACACCTATCTTATCCGACACCTGACACCTGACACCTAGTCTCTGACTGACATCCAACACCCCTACCGGAGCTATAAGAGCTAACAGCTTCTCCTCCAGCCTGCCAAGAATGATCGGCCAAGGCGCGTCCGGATTATCAAAACGTCGCTATCATGCGCGGTAGCCCGAGACGCATTTCGACGAATTGCGGGCTGTCGGCTGTCAGCTCGCGGCTATCGGCCAGAACCGGTTTCAAAACCGGGGGCTAGCGCCCGCCGGCTGATCGGATTAGCCGGAACGCGCTAGCGTCCGGTTATGTTGGCTGGTTTTGAAACCGGTTCTAGACTGTCTTGCCGATGGCGGACAGCCGATAGCTGAGAGCCATTGAGGAAGCGCAGAAAGCAGAGGCCGTTATGCAACCATCGTTACTGTGCTAAAATGACAATATGAGCGAAGCAGCTATTCGGCTCCATCTCGAACCGTTGGAAGAGGGCGGCTTTGTCGCCACCAGCCCCGATGTTCCGGGTCTTGTGGCCGAAGGCCGCAGTCTTGTCGAGGTTGCCGAAATCGCACAGGATGTCGCACGCAAGATCGCCGAAGTGTGTCGTGAACACGGCGATCCACTTCCACCAGCGCTAAGCGGCGTTGATAAATCGAAGCCGTTGGACCTTACGATCCCGATAGGCGTCGGTTAATGGGCCGCCTCGCTGGTTTCAAGTACACGGAAGTTGCCCGCAAATTCCGAGTGCTAGGCTTTCGCTTCGAACGCCAGGCGCGCGGCAGCCACGAAATCTGGCGTCATCCCGATGGCCGCAGGACAACGCTCGTCCGACATAACAAGCCGATCGCCGAGGGCACGTTGCGGGCCATCTTGCGCCAAGGCCAGATCGACGTAGACGAGTTTCTTGCCGCTTGATATCAAAATCTTCAACATCAGCACGGCAGCGACTGATCCTTCGCTTTCCGCACTCGATCCCTCTGCTCCGCTAGTAAGAGTGACTTACTCACTTACTCACCCTCTCCTCCTCAGCCGCCTCTGCTCCCTCCTGTTCAATTGAATGGCCACCTTTTTAGAAGTCCGCACTTGCGCGCTGTCCATCTTGCCGATAGCCGACAGCCGATAGCCGACAGCCGATAGCCGATAGCCGATAGCCGACAGCCGATAGCCGACAGCCGATAGCCGACAGCCGATAGCCGACAGCCGATAGCCGACAGCCGACAG
>DASXWB010000810.1:0-7437 GCA_036503915.1 Lacipirellulaceae bacterium
ATTAGGCTTCAGCCGTTAGTGCCTGGCGGCACGCTTCGCGCTGCGCGTTTGGCTGATGACTCACGGCCGATAGCTGACAGCCCAAAGACTGACGAATAACGCCTCACCTCGGGGGGTTTTTGTCACCCCCCCGAGGCGAAATTCAGGCATTTTCGCCTCACGGTCAAATTCTAACTGGGAACCAGCAAACGACTTGCGCGGGCGCGCTGGGGCGAAATTCGCCGAATTTCGCCCCACGAGAAAAAAGAAAAAAATTTAGTGGGGCGAAACTCAAGACCTATCGGGAGGCGACAAAATGCCAGGCGCACCTGGGATCGTCATTTGCGCACGAAAAGCCAGCGTTACTTCGCGTCTTCCCATATTCGCAGACCGCCGAAGTAAGCGTTCTGGTTGCCGCCGCGGCGGCAGCCTTCGGGAAGCTCCTCAATCTCCTTCGCGTTGCCGCCGCCGAGGACGATGTAATCGGCCAGGAACGCCGCCTTCAACTCGGCCGCCGCCTCGACCACGCGCTTTTGCCAGCGCTCGACGCCGTCGTGATCCAGGGCCTTGCGGTTCAGGCAGTCTTCAAAGGTTTTGTCGCCGTGCAGCTTCAGATGCCCGAGAGCCAGCGGAATGATCGTGCTGTCGAAGATGTACGTGCAGCCCAGGCTCGTGCCCAGGCCGAGGTACAGCATGCGGCCGCCTTCGTAGCTGCCCAAGGCCTGCATGCAGGCGTCGTTCATGATGCGCACGGCGCAACCGAAGGCTTTTGCATAATCAAAGTCAACCCAGCCGTCCGCAAGATTGTATGGATCGGCCGTGGGATGGCCGTTGCGCACCTCGCCGGGGTAGCCAATCGAGACGCGATCAAACTTCCAGTCTGCGGCAACTTCCTTCACGCCGTCGACAAGTTTTTGCGGCGTGAGTTTTTTACGGGATGGGAACTTTTCTTTGTCCCCTTCGCCGGTCTTCCATACCTTCACGTTCGTGCCGCCAATATCGATAACGAGAATGTTCATGGACAGTCGCGTCGTGTGCCAGTAGTTGAAACCATACTACTATGATTCGCGCACCGCAGGAATGCTATCGACTGCCTGAAGGTCGGCAACGGCACCTATGCACCGCTGCCGCCGATGCGCTCTTTGCCGACCCAGCGCCGGAGCGCGTCGGGCACAATGACGGAGCCGTCAGGCTGCTGGCAGTTCTCGAGAATCGCGATGAGAGCGCGGCTCACGGCGACGGCCGTGCCGTTGAGCGTGTGCACCAGATGTGTGCCCTTTTCGCCTTTGCGCTTGAAACGAATATCGAGTCGGCGCGATTGATAGTCGGTACAATTCGAAGCGCTGGTGACTTCGCCGTATTCGCCGCCGCTGCCGCGACCAGGCATCCATGCCTCGAGGTCGAATTTGCGATACGCCGGGCCGCCCAGGTCGCCGGTGGCGATGTCGAGCACGCGATACGGTATGCCCAGCCCATCGAAAATCTCGCACTCGAGGTCGCGAAAATAATTGTGCATGTCCTCGCTCTCGTCGGGCAGCGTGAAGGCGAACATCTCGACTTTTGTGAATTGATGAACGCGGTAAAGTCCGCGGGAGGCCCTGCCCGCAGCCCCCGCCTCGGTGCGAAAGCAATGGCTGATGCCGCACAGCTTGATCGGCAGTTTTTCTGCGTCGATGACCTCGCCAGCGTACAGGCCGCCAAGCGTGATCTCGGCCGTCGCCACCAGGTTGAGATCCTGATTTTCAATGCTGTAGATTTGAGTTTCTGGGCCGCGCGGGATGAAACCGATGCCCTTCAAGATATCGCCTCGCGCGAGGTCCGGCGTGACCATCGGAGTGAAACCTTCGCGCACAAGCAACTCGAGCGCGTACTGCTGCAGCGCCAGTTCCAACAGCGCGGCTTCATTCTTCAAAAAATAAAACCCGTGCCCCGCGACCCGCGCCGCACCTTCAAAATCGATGAGGTCGTGCTGCTCAGCAAGCTGCACATGATCGAGCACCGGGAAGGCGAACGGCCGCACGTCGATTTCGCCGTGGCGCAGCTCTTTGCTGGCATCCGCTCCACCGACGGGCGCTTCCGGATGCGTGAGGTTGGGCATCGCGTTGTGAATCGTTGCCGCCTCGGCGGAGAGCGTTTCCATATGCGCCAGAATCTGCTCTTTCAGCTCGCGGATGCGGCGGCCGTCATCCTTGCGTGCTTCCCGCTCGGCATCATCCTTCGCCTGGCCGATCGACTTGCTGACCACGTTCGCCTGCCGCGAAAGCTCTTCGACCTCCGTTTGCAATTTGCGCCGCTGCGATTCAAGCTCCACGAAACGGGCAACATCGACCTTCACACCGCGTCGGTCGCAGTTTTCCTGCACCAGCGCAGGATTTTCCAAAATGAGACGCATCTCTAACATTTCGAATCTGTTATCTCACGCTGAGGTGCGAAGGCGCAAAGAAGTATGAATAAACTAACTCGAGCTTTGCGCCTTGGCGCCTTTGCGAGAGAAATCTCCTCACGAACTTTGTTTCAGGTTGGCCAATTCCTGCCACAGCTGCGCGCTGGCGAGCGTGCCGCGGTGATAGTCGTCGAGCGAGAATTTTTCGTTGGGGCTGTGCGTGTTGTCGTCGTTCTGGCCCCAACCCAGGAGCAGCACGTCGGCCTTCAGCTCCTTCGAGAACGTCGTGACGATGGGAATCGAGCCGCCTTCGCGTATATAAACCGGCGCGCGGCCAAAGCCGGCTTCAACGGCCGCGGCGGCCGCGCGCATGTACGGGCTATCGAGCGCAATCACGACACCCGGCGCGCCATGATGATCGATGAGCTCCATTTCGATGCCCGGCGGCAATCGAGATTCGAGAAAACTGCGCAGAGATGTCGTGATGCGCGCCGGATTCTGGTTGGGGACAAGCCGGAAGCTGAACTTCGCGCTGGCTCGCGCCGGCAGCACGGTTTTGGCGCCTTCGCCCTGATACCCGCTGGTGAGGCCATTGATATCGAGCGTTGGCCTGGCCCACCGCCGCTCGAGCGAAGTGTAACCCGCTTCGCCGGAAAGACCCGCGACTCCGAGTTGCTTCATGAATTCGGCGTCGGTCAGCGGGAGCGCGCGAAACTCTTCCCGCTCGCGCTCCGTGAGCGGGACGACGTCGTCGTAAAAACCGGGAAGCTGGATGCGGCCGTTTTTGTCCTTGAGCGCCGCCAGGAGCTCGGCCAAAGCGCTCGCCGGGTTGGTCACCGCTCCGCCGAACGTGCCCGAGTGCAAATCCTGCCGCGGTCCGTGCAGCCGCAGCTCGTAATACGCGATTCCACGAAGCCCGTACGTGATCGCCGGCACACCCGGCGCAAATTGGCAACAGTCGCTAATCACAACGCAATTGCAAGCCAGCTTCTCGCGATGCTTTCGCACGTAGGGCGTGAGTTGCTCGCTGCCGACTTCCTCTTCGCCTTCAATCAAAAACTTCACTTGAATCGGCAACTTGCCCGCGGCCTTCATCCACGCCTCGACACTTTTGACGTGAGTCAGCATCTGGCCTTTGTCGTCGGTCGCACCTCGTGCGTAGAGGTTGCCGTCGCGAACGGTTGGCTCAAATGGCGGGCTGATCCATTCCTCGAGCGGCTCAGGCGGCTGCACGTCGTAATGACCGTATACGAGCGCGATGGGCGCACCCGGAACGGGCGGCGACTCTGCATATACCAGCGGATGGCCCACCGTCTCAATAAGTTCAGTTGCCAGTCCAACCCGCTGAAATTGGCTCAGCATCCATTCAGCGGCCCGGCGGACTTCGCCCCGCACTCGCGAATCGGCGCTCACGCTGGGAATGCGCAGCAGCTCTGCCAGCTCGTCTTCAAACGATTTTCGATGCGACGAAATGTATTCGCTAACACGGTTCATCACGCGGCTTCCTGGCTTGGTCACTGGGCGTACAATATAATGTGCTGGATGCGGTTTCACCACCGCAGGTGCGCCATGTAGGTGCGTTGCATTGAAAGCTGGCGTATGACCGAGAACTCCGAGCGCGAGAGCGAATCCTGGACCGCAACCCTGGTTCCTGAGCCGAAGACCGCAGCGAAGCGAGCCGGCAGGAAGCGGCGAATCCCGCGATATCATGTCATCTTGTGGGACAGCGATGTCCACACGTTCGAATACGTTCACCGGATGCTTCGCGAGCTTTTTGGACATACGCCCGAAGAATGCCATCAGCTCGCCAAGACCGTCGACGCGGAAGGCCGAGCCGTTGTGTTCACGACCACGAAAGAGCATGCCGAGCTGAAGCGCGATCAAATATTGGCTTATGGCAAGGATGAAGCCGATCGAAACTGCAAAGGCTCGATGCATGCCACGATCGAATCGGCGGATTAACCGAAGGCGGAAGGCGGAGTGGGGAAGGCGGAAGGGGTTCGCATCCGATGACGAACTATGAGCTCCGCGATCGCACGAAACAGTTTGCGCTTCGGATAATTCGCATGTATTCAGCGTTGCCGAAAACGGAAGTCGCGCGCGTAATCGGGAAACAATTGCTTCGAGCCGGCACTTCTGCTGCAGCGAATTATCGGGAGGCTTCACGAGGTAGGACAGACTGCGAATTACTAGCCAAGCTCGGAATTGTGGAACAGGAGCTTGACGAGTCGTTACTTTGGATGGAACTGCTTGTTGAATCGGATATCATTGCTGCACCGCGAATCGAGGATTTGCGACGCGAGTGTGAAGAATTGCTGCGGATGACGGTCGCTTCCATCAAGACTCTAAAGTCTCGACGTTGACATGCTGCCTTGACTTCTTCCGCCTTCCCCCCTCCACCCTCCCCCTTTCAATGAAGCTCCGAACGGTAACGCTTGGCTGCAAGGTCAACCAATACGAAACGGAGTACGTGCGCGAAGGCCTGGCGAGCATCGGGTACCAGGACGCGCTTGAGGATGAGCCGGCGGAGCTGTGCGTCGTCAACACGTGCACGGTGACGGCCGAAGGCGACGCGAAAAGCCGGCAGGCTATCCGCCGCCTCGCTCGGCGAAATCCCGGCGCGAAGATCGTCGTCATGGGCTGTTACGCGACTCGTGCGCCGGCCGAAGTGGCCGCGCTGCCCGCCGTATCGCAGGTAGTGACTGACAAGCGCGAGCTGCCCGACTTGTTGGGCCGCTTTGGGGTGACCGACGTTCCGACGGGCATCAGCGGATTCGGCCGGCGGCATCGGGCTTATGTGAAAGTGCAGGATGGCTGCATGCTGCGATGCAGCTTCTGTATTATTCCGTACGTACGACCGCACCTCGCAAGCCGGCCGGTCGACCACATCCTCGACGAGGTTCGCCGGCTGGTTGACCGCGGTTATCGCGAGGTCGTGCTTACGGGCATTCACTTGGGCCATTACGGCGTCGATTGGAACCGGTGCCAACCGAAACATCGCTGGATTCGACTGTCGCATCTGGTGCGGCTGATCGCCCAGCTGCCTGGTGACTTTCGGGTGCGTCTCTCCAGTATCGAGGCAACTGAGGTCACGCGGGAGCTGATCGATGCGATGGCCGACCATCCTGAGAAGGTCGCCCCACATCTACACATCTCGATGCAAAGCGGCAGCGACGCAGTGCTGCGCCGCATGCGGCGCCGCTGGGGTAGCCGGCGGTTCATCGATCGCTGTCGGCTGGCGCAACAGCGGCTTGATCAACCGGCCATAACGACCGACGTCATCATTGGCTTCCCAGGCGAGACAGACCGCGAATTCGAGGAAACGCTCGCGGCTTGTCGCGCCGTCGGCTTTTCAAAAATTCACATTTTCCCGTTTAGTGCGCGGCGCGGGACCCCGGCCGCCGACCTGCCGGATCAAGTGCCGAAACGCGTGCAGCAAGAACGTTCGTGCGAGCTGGCCGCCGTGGAGGCGGAATTGCGGAATGCCTACTACGAACGGCTAATTGGTCGGCGGTTGCGCGTGCTCGTCGAGACTCCGCAGCGAGGAGCGGCGAGCGAGGAGCGAGATAACGAGTTTTGGCTGGGTACTTCCTGCCGTTATGCGACGGTCGAATTGCCGGCGGCATTCGCGAACGAAGGGCACTTTGTTGACGTGATCGCGGGCGCGGTTCGCGGCGAGCGGATCATCGCCGCGAGCGGCCTCGATCCCGCACTCTCAGTCCGCAGACGCTGAAGATCGAGGCAGCAAGCAGCAGCGCGGCATGCGGCTCCGGCACCGCCAGTGATTGTGCGCTCGACGACGCGGCCGCCCCGCCGGACGTCGACATCGCCTTTCGCCATACGACGTAATCGGACGCGTCGACGATGCCGTTGTAGTTTCCATCAGAGCCCGTAACGTGTGCCAGTAGTCCAAAATCATTGCGCCAAGCCATGTAATCGGTCGCGTTGACGACGCCATTGGCATCGAAGTCGCCGTTGATGAGTGAATGCTGAAGAATGCGCATGTAATTGAACCGGCCGAGGCCGTCGTTGTTGATTCCTGGATTTTGAACGGCACCGTTCGGCCGACGTCCCTCAAAGCGAACGACAATCCTTTGCTGCGCATCGGGAATGGTGCCGATCACAGTCGCCACGTCAGTGCTGTTCATGATCAGGTTCGCGATGGAATCAGTGCCGGTGTTGCTGCCGGTGACAGTCCATAACGAGTAATCGCCGGTGTTGCCGGCCGCTCCGTAGAACAAGAAGTTGTATCGTGTATTGGCGGGCAGGTTGGTCAGCGTCATCGTGAACGTTTGGCCGTCGCGTACATAGATGTTGTCGCGCAGCGCGGATTGCGGAATGCCGGCCAGTTCTTCCGGATACGGCCCATCATAATTCGCCTGCGCCAACGCGATTCCGGTATCATCGTCCATTGCCGACCAACTCGGCGTGAGAGTGATGCCGGCCAACGCGCCTGTGGAATCTCTGAGATTCAACACATTAACTGGCTTGGCGCCCGCGGCTCCGGTCAGGTGATTCCATCCAGTGGCCGTCGTTGGTTGGGTATTGATCCCAAGGTCTAGGTGGATGGAACGGACTACCGCAAGCGAAACACTGGGCATCGACCAAGCGCCGAACATGATGAGCAAAGATAGCAGCAGAAGATTTAGTTTATGATAACTCACGTTGTCAAATCCCCATGCATCTCGTCAGTTGGACTTCTACAACTTGATTATGCTACGTAGAACCGGCGTCGATAGGTTAACGTCGCCAGTACGATAGCGAGCAAGAACGCCGGATGTGGCTCCGGCACGCTCTGCAACGGCGCTTTCGGAGAGATTGATGCCCCGCTGCCGGTATTTCCCGCCGTCGCTTTACGCCAGATCACGTAGTCGGCCGTGTCGACAACGCCGTTGCCATTGGCGTCGGCGGCTAGATTGGTCGTCGATCCGAAATTCGCGCGCCACACACTGTAGTCGGCTGCGTTAACCAAGCGGTCGTTATTGAAATCGCCAAGCACCGGCAGCAGGTGCTCAATGATCTGAATGAAGTTAAGCCGGCCCAAAGCATCCTGCCCGACGCCCGGCAAATGCGGT
>DASXWB010000811.1:0-3668 GCA_036503915.1 Lacipirellulaceae bacterium
ACCGGCTTGTTGTTTACGTCCGACAGTGTGACCCGCGTGCCCACGCCTTTCTGTCCCGCTTCCAGCTTGGGCGAGAGCGGATCGATGACTCCGTACTCCTCATGGTCGCCGGCGCTCTTGGTGGCCACGCCGAGAATCTTCCGGTCCATCAGCGAAGTGGCCGCCTCGGCCATCTGCTGGGCCGCGTCGGCCGGATAGTCGTTCTTCGAGGGGATCGACCACAGGCCGTCTTTTTCGGCAACTTCGAAATTGCTCAGGTCCGCTGTGGCCTCGTTGAAGCGCACGATGCGCAGCCGCTTGGCTTCATCCGGCGAAGCGAACTCGTCGGTGAGGTTCTGTCCAAGGAGCGCGTTGTCGTCCAACTCGGCCGACTTCGGCTGCGTCACCAGGCCGATGACGATGGCCAGCATGCCGACGACGACGAATGTGATGGTCTTTGCGTTTTCGCTCATTTTCCTAAACTCCATCTAGCGCTCCTGGCAGGACGCGCCTTAACGACTTAACCACAGAGACACAGAGGGCACGGAGACGGAAGTAATACGAACAACAAACGATAGACATCTTGATCTGTCATCGCCATCTTGTCGCCTCAGTGTCCTCTGCGTCTCTGTGGTCCAATTTTGAAACATTACGCGGCAGCGTCTTCTTGTTCTTGCGCGCGGCCGTAGCGCAGGCGGCGGGTGTCGACGCCTTCCTGCTCGGCCTTGCGCCGGTGGAAGAAAACGAAGAAGGCCAGCAGCACGGGCGGTATGGGCGGTAACAGCACCGCCAGCAGTTTGTAACGGTCCTGCACGCTGCGAATCTGCGACGCCAGCTCGCGCTCGCTTTGCTTTTCCTTCCTGTCCCGTTCTTTTTCGGAGCGGGTGATGTTCACGTCTCGAATTCTCTGCAGGCGGATTCGCTCGCGCTCAAGAATTTGCCGGCGAACCCGCGGGTCGAGATCCGTGCGGTTTTCCAGTTCGGCGATCTTCTTGCTGAAATCGTCGCGCGCCTTTTCGATGTCTTGCCGGGCTTCTTCCACCCATTTCATCTGCTCCTCGAGCGACTTCTCTCGATGTTCCTCGGTGGCATCTTCGATCTTCGTGAGGATGCGATGCCCCGGCATGCGCTTCCGCAGGTCGATGAATCGCTTGTCGCCTGCCAGCGAATCGAGAATGTTGAGCACAAACGTGACGTTCTGGAATCGGAAATCGGCCATCAGATCGGCGTTTTGACCCATCGCGCGAATCTCGAAGATGACCGGCGCGATCCAGTCGATGTCGGCCACCAGGACGGCGTTGATGGGCGTCGTTTCCGGCGCTTTGCCGGCGAGCGGGTCGGCCGCGTCGAAGTTTGCTTTTGACGAGTCGTTGCCGTCGGCTGACGTGGCCTCGCCGGAAGCGGCCTCGCCAGTAGAGGTTTCTTGTCCGGCACCCTTGTCGTCGTCTTCTTTTTCGTCGTCACCTGATAAATACAGGCCCGCCTCTTCTGTCACCTTTCCACTGACGCGCGCCGCAACGATGTACGCCTCTTCGGTAAGGTTCCTGCGCACGCCCATTTGGCGGCCCATGCGCACGGCCATGTCCATTTCCTGGTACGAAATCGTGCCGCTGTTTCGACCCGTGACTGCCAGCTGAGTGAACTCGAGCTTCGAATTGCTGGCCGGCCGGAACGAGCCGGCCATGAGGAACAGCACCTGTTGCATGCCGCGCGAGATTTCATCGTTGGGGTCGAACGGCTGCAGTGTGCCGTGCCCACCTTCGGCCAGGCCTTCGTCGATGAAAAGCCATTCGCGCTGGACGAGCGGGCCAAGTTCGGGCAGCGGATTGAACTCCTGCCACACGATCTCATCGCCGTTCATCTCGACGCCGAGCAATTTCCACAGCTGCGAGATGTCGCCCTTGGGCTGCGGCGGACCGCCGCCACCGAACATTCCGCCCATCATGCCGCCGCCCGGTCGCTTGGGCTGCGCCGTGCCCACGACGTCGGGATACAGGCCGGGCCAGGGATACGGGTCTTCAAAAATGGCCGTCGGCTGCCCCGACTTCACCGCCTCAACGAAATGGTCCATGGCCTCGGGCGAGAGCCCGGACGGCTGAACCGCCAGCAGCACGTCATACTTCTCGGTGATCGGCCGCGAGGGGTCGACTTCCACCACATCATACTGCTTCTTCAGCTCCTCGATCATCTGCGATTCTTCGGTCGGGCCTTGCATCGAGAAGCCGCCGAAGAGTTGCACGTCGGTCTTGAGCACGCCCAGCCGCTTTCGCTTTTGATTGGCGACCGTCGAGATCGATCGCACCAGCTCGTATTCGATCGGGATGCCTTTGTCGATGAAGGGGAGCACGACGCGGTCCAAGCCGGAGCTGAACGCGGCGCCGAGGAAAATCTCCTCTTCCTGCACCGCACCACGATCAAGGGCGCGCACCACGCGAGGCTCGATTCCGTAGGCCTTTTCGGCCGTGGCGGCTTCCTCGCTGAAGTTGTCGATCTCGTTCACGTCGACCTGAATCTTGCCGCCGCTCATCGAGGCCAGCTCGGTGAGCGTGGAGAGCAGATTCAGCTTGTGAGCAGCGTAATCGGCCGGCATCTGCGGGCTTACGTAGGCATCGATCTTGATCGTCTTTACGTCATCGTCGGCGCGCAGCTCCTTCACGAGCTGCTCGGTGCTGGCGGCGAGCGAGTTGAGGCGCTCGCTGGTGATGTCGGCCCGCAGCGAGTTGTGGTAGGAGAAGAACATGTTCACGCCGACGGCCAGCGCCACCAGGCCCAGCGCTCGGGCCAGGTAATGGGCCCACATCGACTCATCCTCTTCGCGTCCGCCCCAGTGGCGCCGCCCGATGAGGACCATGCTGATGTACAGCATCACGATCGTGATCATGACGAAGTAGCTGATGCCGCCGATGCTGATCACGCCGCGGGCGAAGTCGCCGAACTGCTCCGTCGCACTCCAGCGCTTGATGGCCTGCGCAATTGTCGGATTCTTGATGATCCAGTCGGCGACGCCGAACATCGCCAGCGGCAGGTTGAAAATCATGCCCAGGATGAAACCCACGGTGAGGTTCGACGTGAGGAATGACGCGACCATGCCGATCGCGAGCATCGCCAGGCCGATGAACCAATAGCCGATGAAGCTGCCGACAAACAGCCCGCCGTCAGGCGAGCCCAGGCCGTAGGCGAAGACAAGGTAGACCGAGAACATCGAGAACAGAAGCGCAACTGTGTAAATCGCCACCGCCGCCAGGTACTTTCCGAACACAACCTCGGTGTCGCTGGCCGGCAGCGTAAGCAATAGCTCATCGGTGTGCTGCCGGCGCTCCTCGGCCCAGATGCTCATGGTGATGGCCGGAATAAACACCAGCAGAATGAAGGGCAGCCACTTGTTGAGCTGGTCGAGGTTGGCCAGGTTGTTGCTGAAGAACTCCGGCGGCCAGAATGCCGCCAGCGCCGAAAGCACGACGAACACGCAGATGAACACGTATCCGGTCGGATTGGAAAAATAACTGACGAAATCGCGCCAGAAGATCGACTTTAAAACGGTCCAGTTCATGATTCGTAGGTCCGCCTTTCCAGGCTGACGTAAATGGTATTGATGCCTATTCGCACTATTTGTCAGGCTGGAAAGCCTGACCTACGTGGCTGACAGCTGGTGAAAGCGTTCATCCAGGTTCCGCTCCTCGGCGGCCAGC
>DASXWB010000812.1:0-6128 GCA_036503915.1 Lacipirellulaceae bacterium
CGCCTTCAAAGCCACGGGCCTCTTCGTAGTAGCGCAGCATGACCAGCTTGTCTTCGGTCCGCCATCCGGCCGTCATTCGGGCGGCGTAGCCAGCAATGTGTAGCTTCTCGGCGGCTGGAATGTCGCTCTGAATTTGCTTAGCCAGAGCGGCTGGCGATTCGGGCGGCTGGAGATAGGCCAAAAGTCTCACCAGCTCGCGGTTGAGCATCCAATTGCGCGTGGGATATTCGCGCACTAGCTGCTGACTCAAACTCGGGACCTCGGACGGCTGAAGCTCGCCTCGAATGAGCGCAAGTTGCACCACGCGCAACAAATCGAGAAACAGCGGGTCGCTCATTTCGCCCGGTCTGCGGCCAGGCTCGCTCACCTGGCCGCGCATCATCGCCTCGCAGCGGGCAAGGATTTGTTGGGCAGTCTCTCGAGTTGGATGAGCAACCAATAACCCCGTGGCGCCTCGCAGGAACGCGTTCGGGTCGGCTGCCGCTAGGACTTTAGCTTGCCATGCGCCCGCGGGAATTTTCTCCAGCGCCCGGCGAGCCGAGAACGCCACAAAGCGATCGGGGTCGGATAGCAGGCGCACCAGTGGGTCGACCGGAACTGCGGAGTCAGGAGACGCGCGCAAAGCGTCGCTTTCTCCGATGCGATGTGCGATCGCCTCGCAGGCTACCCGGCGGACCCAGGCATCGGAGTCGCCCAGCATTCTGGCGAGCGGCTGCGCGAAACCAGCTTGAGGTTGGGCGCCCATCAAGCGAGCCACACGAACGCGCATGGCCGGATCAGCGTCGCGGGCCAAGCGCTGTAGCAGCTCGGGTGTTGGCGGCGGGCCAAAAAACGTGAGCAGGTCCAAAGCGCGCAGCCGGAGCTTTGGTTGCGACGCCGGATCGAAAAGCACGCGTTGCAAATCACTTTGCCAACGCTCCCCGAGGCTTCGTTTCACCGTGGCGACGCGCATCCGCGCCCAGTCGCTGTTAAGTTGCGGCTGATGCAGCGCCTGCTCGATGCCCTGGCCGAACTGAATCGCTTGCGGCGGCACGGTGCCGGTCCAGCGCACGCGGTAGATGCCGCCGTCGGTGCCGCGGCCGCCCGTCGAGAAGTAGAGCGCTCCGTCCGGCCCCACATCGAGGCCCGTGACATTGAGCGGCCGGCCTTTGACGAACGTCGAGTATTTGGCGGTGTAAGTCGCGCCGTTGCGCTCGAGCTTTACCGCGTGGATCTGTCCTGTGGCCCAGTCGCCGATGAACAGCGTGTTCTGCAGCCGCACCGGGTACATTACGTGGTCGTAATACACGACACCGGTGGGCGAGCCCGGGCCGATGTTCAGCGTGCCGGGCAAGCTGTCGATGTAGTACTCGGGCCACTTCGTCCAGCCGCTGCGCCAGCCCAGCTCCGCGCCCGGCGGCACGTGATTGACGCGCGTGGGCCGGTACCACGGAGCGCCGATGTCCCATTCCATGTCGGCGTCGTAGGTAAAAAGTTCCCCATCGCCGTTGAAGGCAACGTCGTACGGATTGCGGAAGCCGCCGGCCATGATTTCCACGAAACTGCCCGACATATCGGTGCGCAGGATCGTGCCGCCCGGCGCCGGCACGCCGACTGCATGCCCATTCGGATCTTCGTAGCGCGGCTTCACCAGCTCACCCTCGTACACAGCGCCGTAATTGCTGCGCGGGTCAAATTTCACGTCGGCCTGCGCGTGGTTTCCAGAGAGGACGTACAGCAAGCCGTCGGGACCCAGCCGCACGGTATGCGGGCCATGTTCGCCGAGTGAACCGCGAAATCGCACAAGCGTGTTCACGCCGTCGCTGCGCCCGTCGCCGTTGTCGTCGCTCATCTGGTACAACGCGCCGCCGTCCGGCCCATTGCCGACCGCATATACCCGCTTGCCCAGTGGCAAAATCCCGTGCACGTTTTTCAGCTCGGTGCAAAAAGGTGTCACCGATTCGAACGCGCCGTCCTTGTCGACGTCGCGAATCAAGAGCAGCGGTCCATTCTCTTGCGAAGCCAGGATATCGCCGCTGGCGGTAAATGCCATCGCGATCAGCGAGCCGGCTTGTTCATCGGTGATCAAACGCTCGATAGCGAATTCGCGGTCCACCAGGAAGCGCGAGCCTTCGTCGGCGATCACGACCTCGTCGCCCCATGGCAACACGCCGCCAAGCGGTCCGTACGCTTTTGCGGCCAGCCACTCCGAATCGAGCACGTTTGGCTGCATCCAGTTGCCGAAGAGCTTGACGCTGGTGCGCCAGCTTTCGTCGGTGGAGAAGCTTTCGAAGGTGCCGCCGCGCTCCTTGACGATGACGCGGGCGACAAGGCCGGCCGCGCCCGGGTCCGTGTTCGTGGCTTTGATCGCGATGACGTTCTTGCCGCGGGTGAGCAGCGGCGTAATATCGTGCACGTCCATCTTGCGCCAATCGTTCCCGCTGCCGGCGAGCCGCCCGTTGATGTACAGTTCGTACTGGTTGTCGCAAGCGACGTGCACCTGGGCTAGCTCGGCATTCTGGACCGGAAACGTTTTGCGGAAGTAGCAGTCGCCCACAGGCACTTCATCTTTGGCATGCGCCGGCGACCAGATCCAATTGGCGCCGATCAACTTGAGGAAGGCGGCGCGCGTCTCGGCATCGGCGCTCTCGAGGATCGGGGCTTGCGCCGAGGGCTGTGCCGAGCTGCTTGCCGGGCGAGTTTGAGCGTTCGCCGCAGCAGGCTGGCGCTGGGGGGGTGCCTGAGCCGTGCGACCTCGCGTTTGACGCTGTCGCTGCGCTGCGGCGTCGCCGGAAATGACGTGCAAAAACGCTAAACAGCACGACAAAAGAATTGCCAACCGCACGCGCAAAACCGTCATGGGTATCCTCGAAAGTTGTTGGTAAGCCGCGTCATCCAACCAAGCGCGGCAGCTTAGCAGTCGCACCGGCCGCCGGGCAACATGGTTTACGCGGGGATGACACCGCTAGACGTAGGGCGGGTGCTCGCACCCGCCAATTACTTTCAACATTTGATTCCGCGGGTGCAAGCACCCGCCCTACTCGTTCTCACCAGAACCGGGCGAAGGCCGGCTGACTGTCGTTGACGCGACGTAAATCATTTTGTAGCGTAGATTTCCGTCGAGCTGCTGGCAGCCGATTGTATGCCGCTTTCGTCCGCATCGGCTATTCGCGGCTGGCCCCGTCTCGGCACCACATTGCCAGCGCTTCCGGCCGCAAACAACGCGGTTTTGCATCTCATTGGTGAAAGGCGGATTATGAGCCGTTGCCCCCGAAGCCCCTGGCGTGCCCTTTCGCTTCTGATGCTCGTTGCCGTAGCCGGCTGCGGCCGCTCGTCGAAAGAAGAAGCCAGGCGCGCAACGAGCGACATCAAAAACGGCATGGAGCAAAAGGACACAGCGGCAATAGACGACGCGGATGCCCGGGCCTCCCAGGACACGAAGCCGTTTCAGCTGGGCGACATGGTTGAGCCGTTCGACCCGCCGCCGCTTGAGGAGATCGAGAAGAACTACCAGTGGGCGGAAAGTCCGGTAGTCGACACGTTGGCCCTGCTGCGCGAAGCGAAAGCCAAAGAACCGCCGCTAGTGAGTGTCGAAGCAGCGCTCAAGATGCGGAACGACTCGCCGGACGCGAACCGCAAGATATACAGCGCGCTCTCCGCCCTGGCGCCGCCGGACGGCAGCGGCGTCAACTGGGACGCCACGATGAACCGCGTGTTGACGCTCGACTTGCGTTCGACGAATGGCCTGTTGCACAGTAGCGTCGCCGAAAGTGAAATAGCCAACCTGGCATCGTTCAATCTCTTCGGCTTCGACTGGGAAATGACCCCACTGGCCGCAAGCGATTACGTATCATCCTGGCATACCAGCGCCGATCACATGGTCGACAAAGTGGTCATGCGCGACGACTTGCATTGGTCGAACGGCAAACCGATCACGGCCCACGACGTGGCCTTTTCCTTCAAGCTGATTATGTCCTCGGCCGTGCCGATCCCGGCCGAGCGCACGGGGACGGACGAAATCCGCTGGGTCGAAGCCTACGACGATCACACCGTCGTGTACTTCCACAAGCGGCCGCTGGCGACCAACGTTTGGAACCTCAACTTTCAGATCGTACCCAAGCATATCTATGAAAAGTCGGCGGCCGACGATCCGACGCTACGCTCCAGCGACTACCATCGCAACCTGGAGAAGAATCCGGTGACCGGAGGCCCGTACGAGGTCGCCCATTGGACGCGCGGACACGAAATCCTGCTCAAGCGCCGCGAAAACTACTACATGCATGAGGGCAAGGAGGTTCGCCACAAACCGTATTTCGCCCAGATGAGGTTCCGCATTGTCGAGGACGGCAATACGCGGCTTCTGGCGCTCAAGTCGGGCGACATTGACGAGTCGGAGCTGGAAGCCGAGCAGTGGCAAACGCAAACGGGCCGGGACGATTTCTATCGCGAGAACACCAAAGTCTCCGGCCCGGAGTGGCTCTACCTCTATATCGGCTGGAATATGGACACCAACAAGGTTCCGTTTTTCGGCGACGTGCGGGTCCGCCGCGCGATGGCCTATGCCATGAATTACGACGCCATGCTGAACGATCTGTGCTACGGATTGTATACGCAAGCCGTCGGCATCTTTCATCCCGATGCGTGGATGTTTCCCAAGGATCCGGCCGAGCCGTTCCGTCACGATCTCGACAAGGCGGAAGACTTGCTCGATGAAGCGGGCTGGGTCGACAGCGATGCCGACGGCGTGCGAGACAAGGAGATCGGCGGGCAGCTTGTGCCTTTTCGCTTTACGCTCATGGTCAGCAACAAGCCCGATCGCGTTGCCATTTGCAACTTGCTGCGTGAGAACCTGGAGTCGATCGGCGTGCTGTGCGACATCCGGCCGCTCGAGGCTGCCGTGTTCCAGGAGCGAATGTTCAACAAGAACTTCGAGGCTGGGTGCGCGGGCTGGAGCACGGGCGCCGACCCGTCAACAAACAAGAACATTTACGGAACGGGCGAAGGGCGGAACTTTTACTCATATTCCAATGCGCAGGTGGACGCGCTGTTTCAGCAGGCAATGCAGGAATTCGACCGCAGTAAGCAAGCCGAAATCTACGGCAAGATTCACAACCTCATCTATGAAGATCAACCCGTCATGTACCTGTACAACAAGCATTCGCTGTATGGATTCAACAAGAAGCTGCGCGGCTACCGATTCAGCCCGCGCGGCCCGTTCCATTATTCGCCGGGGATCGACTCCCTCTGGTCGCCGTAGTTCGAGCCCAGGGTGATTGCCGCTGGATCATGTATCAATACTTCGCGCGACGACTATTGCTGGCGCTGCTCACGCTGCTACTCATCACGTTCGTCGTCTACGCGCTGATCCGGCTGATGCCCGGCGATCCGCTCTTGGTCAACCTGGAAGGCAGCGATCGGCCGATCAAGCTGGAAGAAATCGAGCGGATGCGCGAAATCTTCGGCCTGAACGATCCCTGGTACGTGGCCTACTGGAATTGGCTTGCAAATCTGTTGCAGGGCGACTTGGGCGACTCGCTGTCGCGTCCGTCGCGCGTGGTGGACATCATCGGCCAGCGCATCGGGCCGACGCTCATGCTAGAGGTCACTGCTCTTTCTTTGACGTATTTGCTGGCAATCCCCATCGGTTTGTATTCCACGGCCCGCAGCGGCCGGCTCGACGAGCGGATCGTGAGCACGCTTCTGTACATGCTCTATTCGCTGCCCGTTTTCGTAGCGGCGCTGTTGTTGCAAGTGCTGTTCGCGATCCATCTCCGCGGCACGGCCTTCGAGCTGCCGCTGTTCGGCATGACGAGCGACAATTTCGACGACCTCTCCTTGGGTGGCAAGGTGTGGGATCTGTTTCAGCATGCGCTCTTGCCCGTAGTATGTTTCACGTACGGCAGCCTGGCATATTACAGCCGATTCATTCGGGCCAACATGCAGGAAGTCATTCGGCAGGATTACATCCGCACGGCCCGGGCCAAGGGCGTTGGCCCCATGCGCGTGCTACTGCACCACGCATTCCGCAACACGCTAATTCCGCTGGTGACGATGATCGGCCTGACGCTGCCGGTGCTCTTGAGCGGCTCGATCATCCTTGAGCAGATTTTCAGCTGGCCCGGCATGGGCAAGCTGTTTTTCGAATCGAT
>DASXWB010000813.1:0-6242 GCA_036503915.1 Lacipirellulaceae bacterium
TCGCGGCGCGCAACCCGACGACTTTTGAATTCGTTTACGGCGATGGCTTCAACCTCGCGCCCGAAGGCTTTGGTCCGCGCAACTTGAGCAACGGCGGGGAGCCGGTCATGCTGCTCGGCCCTCTCGGCGAAGTGATCCAGAGTTTCACGTACGGAAGCACCTCACCCTGGCCCAGCGGCGCGGACGGCGGCGGTTCATCGCTCGAAATCATCGACCCGCATGGCGACTCGGCGAGCGCCTTCAATTGGCGTGCCAGTCTTTATTCGGGCGGCTCGCCGGGCGCCAGTGGCATCCCCGGCGACTACGACGGCAACAACCTCGTCGAGCAGGCCGACTACGCCCTTTGGAAAAGCAGCTACGGGCTCTCGGTGGCACGCGGCACCGGCGCCGACGGCAATCGAAACGGCCAGGTCGATACGGCAGATTTTGTGATCTGGCGGCGCGGCTCTGCGACTACATCTGTCGCCAGCGGCGCTTCGGCCGCACGGGCGGCGGCGCCGCAGCAGCCGCAGGCGATTGTCGTAAGCGCAACCACAATGCCAAGTGCATCTGCTGCGCAACTCGACGCGGCGTTTGCGACGTTCGTCGACCAGCCATCGCCTACGCGACAATCCGGCCAGGCGAGACGGAACGCGACACAGTCCGCAACGGCCACGAATTCAAAACCACAAGAACAGCTTCTAATGAGCCTGGTGACACCTGATTCTGTTCCAAAACAGCCTGGCGCCGAGGACGTGGCGATTCACGGGCGGAAGCAAAAACCAAATACTCACGATCGAGTTATTGAGGAGCTTTTCACCCGGGCGGCCGTTGATCCTTTGGCGCTGCTCGCTTCGGTTTAGCCGTCCACCGTATTTCACCGCCCTTTGCGTTTAACGTTGCCACGGGACCGGCCAGAACGGCCGGAACTGTTGCCATAGTTGACTTTTTCCGTTCGCCCCGCCAAACTATCCGGCGTAAGTCCGCGTGCTTTCCGCGCGCGTCGCGGATGCACACGTTCCAGGTCAACCTGATTCGTGGGTGCCTCCATGAATCGAAAAGTTGGGATACGTCGGTTCCTTCTTCTCTCCGCCATTTTTCTTCACGTCGCTGCAACGCGCGAGTCACAGGCCCAGCTGATGCGCACGTTCCGCAGCGCGCCCGGCACTGTGGCGATGTATACCTACCACACAGGCGAGTACCACACGATTCCCTTACCGGCCGACGTAACCATGCGCTTTTCCACCAACGATACTCGGTCTTTGACAGCGCTTATTCATAAGCCAATCATTGGCGACACGGCGGAAAACTTTAATTACCCGATCGTCCATGAGTTCCCCATGGTGGTGACGGGCACGTCGACCAACGGTCGTACGTTTACCGGCCATCTCTCGCATCCCCAGTCACAGTACATGTTCGAATGGACGATCGACGTGATGAACAGCCCTTTCCTCCGTTGGGAAGGTGACGTCGCATGGACCGGTGGACGCATTGAAGAGTCGACGGTCGAAGAGGCTCTCCTGATTCCTCTTCCGTCCGGAGACTACAACGGGAACGGCACCGTGGATACGGCGGACTACGTGGTCTGGCGCGAAGGATTGGGGCAATCCAAGATGTCGCCGATCGGATTTCTCGCCGATGGCGACGGTGACGGCCAGGTGGATCAGGACGACTATAACATCTGGCGCGCGAACTACGGGGAAACAACCGAGCGCGGATCGCTCACGTCCACAGGCGTTCCCGAGCCGGCCAGCTGGCTCATGCTCGTCTTGGCATTTCTGCCTTTATTGAATGCCGCTTCGCGCCGCATTCGCGCCTAGTTGAATCATCTCATTGTGTCGATGATCGACGTATTCAAAGAGCTAGTCTCGCACCAGTTCGAGGCGGCGCTTTGCACCTTGGGCATCTGCATCGAAAAGTGCCCCGACGCGGCGTGGAACGCGCCTGTGGCTAATTACAAATTCTGTCAAGTCGCGTTCCACACCGTTTTCTACGCCGACTATTACCTCGGCCCAAACGATCCATCCTTTCGCGAGCAGCCGTTTCATCACGAGAACACGAGCTTCTTTCGTGACTACGAGGAGTTCGAGGATCGCCGGCCCGTGCTGCTGTATGATCGGCCGACAATGCAAAAATATGTCGAGCACTGCCGACAAAAGGCGTCGCCGGCGATTGCGGCCGAAACGGCCGAGTCACTCGCGGCCCCCTGCGGATTCCCGCGAAAATCCTTCTCGCGAGCCGAGCTGCATGTGTACAGCATCCGGCACATTCAGCACCACGCAGCCCAATTAAGCTTGTGCCTGCGGCTCGATCACCGGATCGACATCCCCTGGGTCCGCACCGGCTGGGACGAGCGCAAATACTAGGCTCTGTCAATCATAAAGTGATGGGTGGCATGCTCTCACGCCGCGGCGGGTGAGAATGTTCTGCATGGACTCATGCCTACGCCGCTGCGCGGCGACGGCATGCCACCCGTCGACCGCAAGTATTAACCCGACAGTTCACGCCTCTAATCCCGCCGTCGCCAGGAACCGCGGCGGCTTCCGGCACTTCGTAGCGTGTTCGAACGCGTACGCGAGCTTGAGCAGCACCGGCTCACTCCATGCCCGGCCGAAGAACGAAATGCCCAGCGGCAGGCCGAACACGAAGCCGGCCGGAACCGTGATGCTGGGATATCCGGCCACGGCCGCCGGGCTCGTGCTGCCGCCCAGCCAGCGGTCGCCGTTGACCAGGTCGCTCATGCAGGCTGGGCCGATCGTTGGCGCCACAATGGCGTCCAACTTGTGCTCGTCCATCGCGGCATCGATCCCCTCGGTGCGCGCCAGCCGGCGGCATCGGGCCAGCGCCTCGACATATTGATAATCGGTGAGCGGCCCCTTCTCCTCGGCCGATTCAAAAATGTTCTGGCCAAAGTAACGCAGCTCCGTTTCCTTGTTGCGATTGTTGAACTCGATGATGTCCTTCAGCGATTTCACCGGCGCCTCCGGCCCAAGCCGGGCCAGATAAGCGGCCATGTCCGCCTTCAGCTCGTAACGCAGCACCGTTCCTTCCGAGGAGCCTGACTCCTCCGCAACCGTCATCTTACTTGTATCGATCAACTCCGCGCCCGCCTGCTTCATGGCCTCCAGCGCCGTTTTCATGACGGCGTCTGCCGCGTCGTGATAACTAAAATAATTTCTCGCCACGCCGATCTTCGCGCCCTTCAGCCCGGCCGCATCCAGAAACTGCGTGTAGTCGCGCTTTGCATGGTCCTTGCTCTCGGCAGTGACGGCGTCTTGCGGGTCGATTCCCGCAAGAACGCCCAGCAGAATCGCCGCGTCGCGCACGGTGCGGGCCATCGGCCCGGCCGTGTCTTGAGAGTGCGCGATCGGAACGATGCCCGTGCGGCTCACCAGTCCGATCGTCGGCTTGACCCCCACAATTCCGCACACTGAGGATGGGCTGAGAATCGACCCGTCCGTCTCCGTGCCGATCGCAACGGCACACAAGTTCGCTGCGACGGCCGTGCCCGAGCCGGAACTGGAGCCGCACGGGTTGCGATCGAGCGCATACGGATTGCGCGTCGATCCGCCGCGGCCGCTCCAGCCGCTGGTGGAATGGCTCGAGCGGATGTTGGCCCACTCGCTCAAGTTGGTCTTGCCGAGTAGCACGGCGCCGGCTTTGCGCAGTTGCTTCACGACAAAGGAATCTTCCGGCGGCCGCGCGCCCACGAGCGCGAGTGAGCCGGCCGTCGTCGCCATCTTATCGGCCGTGTCGATGTTGTCCTTCACCAGCACCGGGATGCCATGAAGGGGCCCGCGCGGAACGCCCGTCTTTCGCTGGCGGTCGGCTTCGTCGGCCAGAGCAAGCGCATCGGGGTTCACTTCGATGACGCTGCGCAGCGCCGGGCCGCTTTTGTCGATAGCTTCGATTCGAGCGAGATATTTCTCGGTAAGCGACCGGGCCGTGAAGCGGCCCGATTTCATCCCTTCCTGCAACTGGTCGATCGACAGTTCATTCAGCTCAAACGACGGGTCAGTTGCCGCGGGCGGCGAGGCGCCCTTCTGCGTTTCCGCGCGCACCGCCATCGGCAACGCCGCACTCAGAAATCCGCCGGCAACCCCCGATGTCAGAAACGCTCGGCGGTCAGGGAAATTCGGGTTGCACGAAACTCTTATTTGGCGCGTCACGGAAGGATCTCCAACCAGAGCTGATAAACGTCCGCTTGATTATCAACTCGCTTCTTCGAGACTGCAAATGCTCACAGCGGCGCAGGGGCGCAGACAGAGGAACGCTAATCTCCCCTAATTTTCGCTAATCTATATTAGTGTCGATTAGCAATGATTAGCGTTCCAAAGTCTGTTCCGGTTCCTATATTCCAATGCCGCCGCGTCCCCTGCGCCGCTCGGCTGACCTCGCCGCAGGCCTATGCGTGAGACGTTTGCTCGGTCGATTGCAAACTCAAAGCCCGGATGCCATCATATTTGCATGAAAACCTTTCTACTTGCGCTGATGATTGTCGCGATCGTGGCATCCCGTTCGGGTGCCCAGGACCAATCGGCCGCTGAATCGAGTGAACCGGTTCTTTGCCAGGGCGAATACCAGACCGAGGCACAAGCGGTAGAGCAGCTTGCGCGGATGGCTGCCACCTATTCCAACCGCGAAGAGTGGCTGGCCCGTGCCGCAAAGATCCGCAAGCAAATTCTCGTCGGCGCCAAGCTTGATCCGCTGCCCGAGCGCACGCCGCTTAACCCGATCATTCGCAACAAGCGCGCGTACGATGGCTACACGGTCGAATCGGTCGCCTTCGAAGCCCGCCCGGGATTTTTTGTCTACGGCAGCCTGTATCGCCCCACGAACCATAGCGCACCGTACCCTGGCATCCTCTGCACTCATGGGCACTACCCCCGGCCGGACGGCGGCCGCTATTCGCCTGACGAGCAGCACCGCTGCGCCACGCTCGCTCGCCTTGGCGCCATCGTTCTCTCCTACGACATGATCGGCTTCGGCGACTCGCTGCGGCAAGGTTGGGACCACGGTCACGAGCAGGCACTCACGTTGCAAACCTGGAGCAGCATCCGGGCGATCGATTTTCTGCAGTCGCTGCCGGAGGTCGACGATGAGCGGATCGGTGTCACGGGCGTTTCTGGCGGCGGCACGCAGACGTTCCTGCTCACGGCGGTGGATGACCGCGTGAAGGTCGCCGCTCCGGTCGCAATGGTCTCGGCCCATTTCTTCGGCGGTTGCGACTGCGAAAGCGGCATGCCGATCCACAAAACGGCCGAGCTGGAAACGAACAACGCGGAGATAGCCGCCCTAGCTGCACCGCGGCCGCTACTATTGGTCTCCGTCGGCGGCGATTGGACGAAGAACACGCCCAACATCGAGTTCCCCTACATCAAGAACATCTACAAACTGTGCGGAGCTGAAGCGAACGTTGAGAACGCGCACTTCCCCAACGAAGGTCACGGCTACGAATATGTCAAGCGCCAAGCCGTGTACCCGTTTCTGGTGAAGCACCTCGAACTCGATTCCGAAGGCGTGCTGGACCCAAAGTCAGGTAAATTTGATGAAAGCAATACCGTCATCGAGAAGCCCGATGAGATGCGCGTTTTTGATGACGCCCATCCGCTGCCGTCGCACGCGCTCAAGCCTGGCTCCAAAGTTCAGATTTAAGAGTAGTAAAGCAATTGGTTTTGAACCACAAAGACACGAAGGGCACAAAGGAGCACTTAAGTGGATCAATCGAACCGCGATTCGACTCTTAGTGTCCTTCGTGTTCTTCGTGGTTACTCCACCCGCAATTCGATGAATTCGTTATCTCGTACCATGCGCTCGATGCTGTTTGTGTGCGCTTGGTTCCCATTTACAGCCGCCGCTGCTGCGGAGGACAACGCAATTCAGCTCTTCGACGGCAAGTCGCTCGATGGGTGGACCACGGCTTCCGGCGAACCGGTCAGCCGCGGCTGGACCGTCGAGGACGGCATGCTCGTGCGCCGCGGCCGCGGGGGCTCCATCTACACCGCCAAGGAGTACGGCGACTTCGATCTTTCGTTCGAATGGAAGATCGCGCCGCGCGGCAACAGCGGAGTGAAGTACCGCGTCGCCCATTACGAAAAGGGTGTGTACGGAAACCCGGGCTGGCTTGGATGCGAGTACCAGATTTACGATGACGTTGGCCGCGGCGCGCGGCCGCGCTATAGTTGCGGCGCCATCTACGAGCTTTATGCGCCGTCGGACAACAAAAAGCTGCGGCCTGTCGGCGAGTTCAACGAGTCCCGCAT
>DASXWB010000814.1:0-3551 GCA_036503915.1 Lacipirellulaceae bacterium
CTCCATGCCGTCGAACGCCGGATCGCCCTTGAGTGGTGAGCGCAGTGCGAGTCCGCTGTTGCCCAGTGCGCCAAGCTTGAATTCAAATTCCAGCGTGAAGTTCTCGTACTCGCGCTCGCTTACGAGCCAGGTGCCGCGCGGCTCGCCCCCATGCAAGACACCCTCGCGCACCACCCAGCTGTCTTTGGTGCCGGCCGGCTTGCTGATGTCATTCCATAGGCGCACAGACCAGCCCTTCGGCACACCTTCTTCGGCAAAGAGTGCTTCACCCTCGCCGCTCGTACCGTCGTTCGATACCGCGGATGAATCAAGAATCGAAAACGCGAGCAGAGCGACAACCAAAGCCCAAAGGGAGCAACGGATGTCAACAAGTTTCAGGAAGCAATGTTTCACGGCAGCACCTCAAAGAGAATTCGAACATCCCTTGCGGCGATTATGTCAACGGGAGGCCGGCTTCCTTCCAGGCCCTTAGCCCGCCGGCGACTGAAGCAACGTTGGTGTAACCCATTTTCTGTAAGTTGTCAGCCGCCAACAGCGAGCGACTTCCGCCGCCGCAGTAGCAAAGAATCGGCGTTGAGGGGTCAGGAACCACGCCCTCGATCCGCAGCTCAAGGAGACCTTTGCTGAGGTGCACGGCGCCTTGGGCGTGGCCCTGAGCGAATTCCTCGCCCTCGCGCACATCGATGAGAACAGCACCGGCTGCCTGCCGTTTGGCAGCTTCCGCCGCGGAAACCTCCGGCACGCGGGATCTCGCATCCGCCGTGATTTGTTGAAACCGGGGAGCTTGCGCCATCGACGTGGACCTCTCCAAGTAACTTTAACGAGTCGCCGGTGGCCGCGTAAAGCCGTTGATGCTGCGGATGTCATGTAACGAATTTAAGATCGATTCAATATTGAGTGCTGGTGATAAATCGACCACACGATCACTCGCATTTTGGCACACGTATTGCCGCCGTTTCTAGGGTTGCAAGGCGCTAACGCATCCCACAGAGGGATTCTGGCCTGCGCTGGCGCGATTGTACTTTTTCGGGAATGCCGCCAATACAGCCGTTTTTCGCAAGGCTACTGGCGGTTCGCTTCGAGCTGGCTTCATTGTTTTCTGGTTCCGCGCCGACCGTTTTTCGGCGCCCAACCCTTGCTGCATGAGCGACCAAGATGGCCGAACAGAATGCAGAATGGAAGCACCGTAAACAAATTGAGTTGGACGACGTGGAGTACGATATCGCAGTTAGCGAACGAGGCGGCGAATACAGTGCCAGATGGACCTGCTCTGAATGTGGAGAGAGCGGAGCCTCGGTATTGAAAAGCGTCACGCAGGAACAGGCGATTGAACGAGCTGAAACGAGTCTTTACGCGCACCATACCCTAGCTCATAGCGAATCAAGCCCTATCTGAATTCGCAGGAATTCAGCGGAATGAGCGGGCCCACGCGCGACTGAATCGTGCGAATTCAGCTACTTCGGCTCGGCCATTATTTGCCGCCGCGGATGATTTTGAAGCCGCGCTCCCTCCCTTCGCGCACAACAACGGCCTGCATTTCCGGCTCAAAGCGGTCATCATACGTGCCGCCGCAGACCATCATTGTCAGGTCGGAATAAAAATCGATCGCCATGTGCAGGTCGTCCGACAGGTTCCGCGTGGCGGAATCTCCGTTGTCGCCGGGGCGATTTTCAAGACTCTTGTCGATTGCTGGCGGCCCGTGCGACATTGCGGCGAAAAATAGCGCCCCGGCGACTTGCAGCAGCTGATCGCTGTTCCACCCGCCGGCTGGTGCCGGAATATCGTCGCCGCCGCCGATTTGCGCCACAAGCTGCTCCGCCCGCGCTTTATTGAACACGATGGGATACATGAATGCTGTCTCCGAGTCGGCGCCGATTCTTCAATTTACGCTTCAATATATCGTTTTTACGAAGCTGCTATTGCCCATAGATGGCCATTGGCACAGTGCGTTGGGTGACGATCCGTTGAAGATGTTTTTTACAACGCTCAGGCATCCATGCTACCATAAAAAGCCGGTTGGGTTCGATCGGAGGCAATGAGAATGAAAGTCACATTGACGGAATCGATCATGGTTCGCGGAGCGCTGAGCTTCTTTGTATTGAAGCTGTTGTTTTTTGGAGTCCTGTCTGCCGATGCGTGGTCAGCCCAGGAAAAACGGCCCAACATTATTCTCATTGTTGGTGACGACATGGGATACGCCGACATCGGAGTCCACGGCTGCCGCGATATTCCCACGCCGCATATCGATGCGCTCGCGGACGCGGGCGTACGTTGCACGAACGGATACGTGTCCGGACCGTACTGTTCACCCACGCGCGCCGGGCTCCTCACCGGCCGCTATCAGACGCGCTTCGGACACGAATTCAATCCGGGCGGGGGCCAGCGGCGGGCACGAAGACGGCAAGCGCAGGGCGGTCAGGACGCTCAGCAGCAAGCACAATTGCGGGGCGCGGCACGCCAACGCAGAATCGGTTTGCCCTTGTCGGAGACGACAATTGCCGACCGGTTGAAGGCGGCGGGCTACACAACAGGCCTGGTGGGCAAATGGCACCTCGGCGGCGGCGAACGATTCCATCCTCAGCGGCGGGGGTTCGACGAGTTCTTTGGTTTTTTGGGCGGTGCGCACCCGTATTTTCCTGCCGAAGCAGGACGCATCCTGCGCGGGAAGGAGCGCGTCGACGAACGGGAATACCTCACCGATGCGCTGGCCCGCGAAGCTGTGGCGTTCATCGACCGCCATCGCGAGCAGCCGTTCTTTTTATACTTGGCGTTCAACGCCGTCCACACGCCGATGCACGCCGATGAGGCGCGGCTGGCGAAATTCAAAGAAATCGGCGACGAACGCCGCCGCACGTATGCCGCGATGATGTCGGCGATGGATGATGCGATCGGGGCTGTCGCCGACAAGCTGCGAGAAGCACAGCTCGAGGAGAATACGCTGGTGTTCTTTATCAGCGACAACGGCGGGCCGACGATGCCGGGCACATCCGGCAACGCCTCGAACAACGCGCCGCTGCGCGGGTCGAAGCGCACTACGCTCGAGGGCGGCATTCGAGTGCCCTACTTCGTGAAGTGGCCCGCCCAACTGCCTGGAAGTAAGCTGTATGAACAGCCGGTAATCCAAATCGACCTCTTGCCGACAGCGCTGGCAGCGGCGGGCGTCGAAATCGGCGATGACAATGTCGTTGAAGGCGTCAATCTATTGCCGTACCTTCGCGGCGAGGAAGACGGCGCGCCGCACGAAGCGCTTTACTGGCGCTTCGGCCGGCAAATGGCCATTCGCCAGGGCGACTGGAAGCTCGTACGCTACGACGCGACAGTCGACGGTATGCGCGGCCAGTTCACTGAGCCGAAACTGTACAACCTGGCCGCCGACATCGGCGAGGCCAACGATTTGATCGACAACGAACCAGAAAAAGCGGCTGCCCTCCAAGCGGCTTGGGACGAGTGGAACAAGTCGAATGTGCGGGCGCTATGGGGCGATGGCCGTGGTCGCGGGCGGCGAAACGCGCCGAACCGGCAAGCGGAGGAGACTGCCACGCCGTAGCCCG
>DASXWB010000815.1:0-2324 GCA_036503915.1 Lacipirellulaceae bacterium
CTAGGTCGCGCGTGCCAACGACCGCACGGAGAGCCAGCTGCGCCTCCCGGTACAGCGACTGCGTCGCGCCGTCCGAGACCGTGACAGCCTGCCGTGCGTCGACGATACGGTACGTGACCACAGCGTTCATGCGCAGCGTGACCTTGTCGGCAGGCATTATCTCCTGGCCGGCGATGTCGATCGTCTGCTCGCGCAGATCGACCTCGACCACCTTCGACGCAGCAACATTGCCCCAGATGGCATACTCGCCCGGCGGCAGCGTTTCTACGTACTCGCCGTCCTGGAACGAGACGCCGACGTGGTTGCGCTCCACCGTGCAGATGTCGAGCACCTGCGCGGCGTGCTGCGAACGGACGATCGGCTTGAAGTCACCGTGCTGGAAGCGGACCTTCCGCGCATCAATGATCTCCACGCGCACGTCCTTGACGCCCGTCCAGTACGCGTACAGGCCCGGCGGCAGGATGTGGCTGAAGCGGCCTTCGATCCACACCAGACCGCGCTGGTAGTCCTTCAGATCGATAACCTCGGCACGGCCGGCGAGCGCACCGCTCTTGACGATCACGTCGAGCTTGTCGTGCAGGAGCCACGGAGCACGCTGCGAGACGACGTCGACCTGCACCTTCCAGACCGGGTCGAACAGCCAGTAGCGACCGGCCGGAAGCAGGCGCTTGAACTCGCCTTCGCGGAAGCACAGACCGACTTCGTAGCTGCGGATCTTTAAACGCTTGAACAGAATCATGGTTGTACCTCCTTTCTGGCCAAATGTTGCAATTTCGGACGAATACAGGAAGTTTAGGACGATTCAATTTCAGATTTGGTTCAGTTGGTTGCTAAAAATACCCTTGGGCGGCGGAATCAATTGTCAGTCACACATTCCGATGCGGAGTGCTGTTTAAGCAATCGCGATCGCAGCGTTGTTCGACCGTTTCGGCACGCCGTCCGGCGCAACCATTGTCGCGCCGCGACGAGGCACTACCATGGTTGTCAGACGCTGCGTGCGCAAACGCGGTATCCACGCACTGCATAGCGTCGGTTCGTGCTGCTGCGGAAGCCGTCCCGCCGAAGCGAGAACAGCTCTCTCGCGGCCGACCCAACAATCGGTCCGCCACCCTTGGGCTAGTTGCGGGCGTAACCGCGCCCTGCGGAGGCTTTCGCCTGTCGGTACGGGAGTCGACCCGCGACAGCCAGATTATCGGTCTGGTGCTCTACCCACTGAGCTAACCGGGTGGTGGATTCAACCTCGCCTTCGCTAGATTCCATGTTCGGAACATGCGGCACCAACCGTTAATACTGTGTGCCGCGCGCCGCTGGCCCAGCGATGTCAAACCTTGCTTGTAAAAGACGCCGGTGGGAGTCGAACCCACTTCAAGCTGTAGACCACCGCTTCGCGGCGGTGCCCCAATCAGCCGCCGTGCCGTCTGGCTCCAGCGTCGTTTTGGCAAATGCCCTCGCCAGGAATTGAACGTGGTCTTCGACCTTCGCGGGGTCGCGTGCGAATCCGGCACACCCCGAGGACATTGAATTCATTTAAGTACCTTGCCGAGGAGTCGAACCTCGTCTTGCAGCTTCGAAGTCTGCCGTGCTCGTCCGTCACACTCGCAAGGTATTTTGATGTGGATCGTAAAGCCGATTGGTTATTTGTGCGTCCACCTTCGTCTGAGCGTTTCATAACAATTGCACGAAAATAGCCCGTCCAGGAATCGAACCTGGTCTGGCAGCTTCGGAAGCTGGCGTGCGGTCCGGCACACTCGCGGGCCAAAATGTTTCAGTATCTCGACCTGGGATCGAACCAGGACTCGGGCACCGACCGGCATGGATGCAGGTTGGTCGCTTAGGACAGTCCCGTGCGGACCGTTACACTATCGAGATATAGAGCCGACGGCTGGACTCGCACCAGCATCTATCGGTTTACGAAACCGAGGCCTAGCTGTTCGGCCACGTCGGCAAGCACGAGCGCGAGGAGTCGAACCCCGTCCGCCAGTTTTGGAGGCTGGCTGCTCTCCCAGGAGCACACTCGTGTAAACCGTCCCCGGCCTTTCGGCCGGGAACGTTACGTCAATCACTTTTGCAATTCCGCGTTCCAGTACACGTCGCTGACAAACTTCGACCAGCTTTCCAGCCTGACGTGATGGTCCGCGTAGACCGGCTTCCAAGTCGGACGAACCGGCTTCCCGCGGAGTGCGGTCGGCCTTGCGCTTGTTGCACGTCACGCATGCCAACACGCAGTTCGTCCAGCTCGATACACCACCTTGCGACCGCGGCACAACGTGATCGATCGTGAGTTCGTTCGTGCCCGGCTGGCTGCCACAGTACTGGCAGACATA
>DASXWB010000816.1:0-2163 GCA_036503915.1 Lacipirellulaceae bacterium
GACCGCCATTGGGACGGCAGCTATTACTCGGACGACGGCATCAACTACTACGCTCCTCAGCCGCGCGTCACCGATCACGGCGCTTATGTCCCGGCCAGGCCCGTTGCGATCAAGTTTGGCAGTTACGCGCGCATGGACGACCTGACAGCTCGCCTGGAACGGCTCGCGAACGATCTGTGCTTGGACTTGCACTACAACTACCGGCATAATCGTGGCTTTCGTGGGACCTACCGCGAGGCGTATGAAATCCTGGAAACGGCCAAGTACATTCATGACAAGGAGCACCAAGGTGACCGTGCCGAGGTAGCGCGCCGTCTGAATGAGCTCGACGGGCTGTTCCACCACGTCCAGGACGATATCCAAGGCTGGAGCCGCCGGAATGTTCGTCAGGTTGGACAATCCGGCGCGCGGACCAAGCTCGATCTGATCGAGTCGACGCTGCACCATTTGATGAACACCGTCGGTGTGAAAGGAATCCACGGCGATCCGCACACCGCGCCCGCACCGGCGGATTACGAAGTAGCGCCGACGCCGGCCGACTAAAGCGCTGTGCCCACCCGACGTTTCTTTCAGCCTAGTGCCGGAGACGGAACAGTCCCTGAGTAACCCCCGGCGGAGCCGGGGGCTGCGCGTTTTGACCCGCGCCCACCTTCCATCAATCCGTCCGCCAACCTGGCCAGGCTGGAGTGAGACCCATTTGACAGCATTGGGGCGGCAGCGACGCAAGCGGGTTTCGGCCTTTTCGCGGTCCGTTGCAGTCGGCGTGCCGTTCAACTTGGTGCAGGCTCGCGCCTGGTCGGCCGCACGGATTTCATCAGCGATGCGTTTCAGTTCCAACTTGGTGCCGTCGCGAGCCGGGCAATCGCCAGAATCTTGTACCTTTCATCGGCGACACCGGCAGGAATCGGCAGCTGTTGTTCAGCCTTTCTTCTCCGGCACTTTATCCCACCACTTCAGCACGCGCAGCGCTCGGAGCGTATTCCAGCGGCTGGGGGCGCCGACGCGTTCCAGTTGAAACCAGGTCTTGCCCTTGTAATTGTTTTGCAGCGTCCAGCGGCCGTCTTGGCGCTGGGTGCTGCGGACGATGTCGATCGCTTCGCTGAGGCGCTCATCGCGCGGCGCGCCCGCGGCTTGGAAATAGTCCAGAGCGCGGAGGATGTCGTAATGCCAGCGCGGGGGGAAGGAGAATCTTAGGAAAATCGGCTTGATGACCTGGCCCGTGCGATGCGAGCGAAACAGCCGGTGCACCAGCAAAAACGCGCGGCCGCGAGCCTGCGCGGCCCGCACTGTCCGAACTTTTCGTCGCCGGTGCAGTTCATAAAGTCGCAATCCTTCGAGGACGCTGATCGTGGTGTGCACTGAAGCGTGCGTAGCGCCGAGGTCGCGCCGGCAGTTCCATCCGCCGTCGGGCATCTGCTGAGCGAGCAGATAGTCGGCTAGCGTGTCGAGACGGTCTTCGTCACAAGCGAAGTGGGAGAGGATGGAAAGCACCATCCCGGTGATGCAGGTTTCACTTCGGCCGCGCCATCCATAATTGATGCCGCCGTCACGTTGCAGGCCTTGATCGAGCAGCAGCGCGCAGGCTTTCCGCGCCTGTCGGTTCGTGGCCGCGAGGCCAAAGTCTCGCAACAGCAGCATCGTGTATGTAGTGGAAATCCACTTGGGCGAATACAACCCGCCGTCGGACGAGCGTCCGCCGGCCCAAGTCCCTTCCGGATCCTGCTCCGCAAGCAGGCGGGCACCCCAGCCGTCGCGCGCCACCATCTGCCGCTCGCGCTGCACCGCGCCTTCCGCCGCGCCGACCACGTCGCGCAGCGTTTGCCAACGAATGGCGGCGTCGCCCTCAAGCAGCCAGGAGATCGCGCTCTCGCTGGTTTGAGTCACGTCAGGTAATCCGCATGGTTTGACAAGTTCGAATAGCGTCCGTTGGATTTTACTCAGTTAGAATGAATCGCCGTAGTCGGGTGCTTACCGTTCGTTGTTCAATACTGCTTAAGGGATTGAAGTATGCGATTTCTCGTCGGCACCAGCGGCTACAGCTACAAAGAGTGGAAAGGCGGGTTTTATCCCGAAAAGCTGCCGGACAAAAAGAAGCTGAGCTACTATGCCCAGCACTTCTCGACTGTCGAGATCAACAGCACCTTTCGTCGATTTCCTTCGGCC
>DASXWB010000817.1:0-6921 GCA_036503915.1 Lacipirellulaceae bacterium
CCATGTGCATCACGCTCTTTGTGACCTTGGTGTTCTTTGTAGTTCAATTCTGGCAACTCCTTGCTTTGCGCCTTAGCGCCTTTGCGTGAGACTATTCTGGATTCGATCTATGTCGGGAAGAGCAATTAATTGGTACTTGCAACGCGTCACGGGAGCGGCCCTGCTCGTGCTGCTCATAATGCACTTCTGGGTCGAGCATTTCACGGCCGAAGTGCGCACACCCGAGGGCCTCACGTTCGAAGTTATTCAGCGCCGCTTCTTCCAGAACCCCTGGTTCATTGCCATCGACATCAGCTTCCTCTTCATCGCCCTTTACCACGGCCTCAACGGCATCCGCAATATCTGCCTCGACTACACCTGGGGTACACGCCTGCGCACGCCGATCACGATTGCTCTCGTCGCCGTCGGCGCTGTTGTCGCCTATTGGGGCGTCGACGCGTTCGTTGGCAACCCGCACTTGAAGCCGGTGTCAGGTGTTAGGTTTCAGGTGTCAGAACAAGGCATCCTCTCTACTGACACCTGACACCTTTACCATTGACCTCACACGGCTCGCTTAACACATTGCTGCCAATCGACCAGATAAGTTGCGATGTCTTAATCCTCGGCGCCGGCGGCGCCGGGATGCTCGCCGCGCTCCATGTCACGACGGCCAACCCGCGCGCTCGGGTCGTTATCGCCGTAAAAGGGCTCCTCGGACAGTCCGGCTGCACCCGCATGGTCCAAGGCGGGTACAACTGCGTCCTTAATCCGGCCGACTCCTTCGACAAGCATTTCAACGACACGATCCAAGGCGGCCAGTTCCTCAACGACCAGGAACTCGCCTGGACGCTGGTGCACGATTCGCCGGAGCGCATCATCGAGCTCGAAAACCGCATCGGCTGCCTCTTCGACCGCAACTCGGACGGCACGATTCACCAAAAACCCTTCGCCGGCCAGTCGTTCGACCGCACCGTCCACAAAGGCGACCTTACCGGCATCGAGATCATGTCGAACTTGCGCGACTGGGTCTTCGAACAACCGAACGTCACGGTGCTTGAAGAAACGCGCGGCCTTGACTTGCTCAGCGCCGGCTCGCGCGTCGCCGGCGCCGTGCTATTGGATAACCGTCGCGGCCGCTTCATCGCCGTCACGGCGAAGGCCACGCTATCCGCCACAGGCGCTGGCGCCACAATGTACAGGATCAGCTCGCCCTCACTGGAAAAAGCGGCCGACGGCCAGGCCATGGCCGCCAGGCTCGGCGCCGCTTTTCGCGACATGGAGATGATGCAGTTCCACCCCACAGGCATCCTCGCCGGCAAATCGATCGCCACCGGCGGCCTCCTCGAGGAAGGCCTCCGCGGCGCCGGCGCCCGGCTCTACAACGCCGTTGGCGAACGTTACATGGAGCGATACGCGCCCGAGCGGCTGGAGCGCGCCACGCGCGACCTCGTCAGCCGCGCCGGCTACATGGAGATCATGGCCGGCCGCGGAACGCCGGCGGGCGGCGTGCTGCTCGACGCCTCCCACATCCCGGACGTCGCGCGCCACTTCGCCGGCATGGTCGAGCGCTGCCGCGAGTATGGCTTCGACCTCATCCATGACCGCGTCGAAGTCAGCCCCAGCGCCCACTACCACATGGGTGGCATTAAGATCGATGTGAACTGCCGCACGAACATCGATGGCCTGTTCGCCGCCGGCGAAGATACCGGCGGCGTCCATGGCGCGAATCGTTTGGGCGGCAACGGGGTCGCCGATTCGATCGTTTTTGGCGCACGCGCCGGCGACGAAATGGTCGAGCACATCAGCCGTCAGCCGTCAGCCCTCAGCCCTCAGCCGGACGATTCTGGCTCTCAGCCTACAAGAGGCTCCCAGCCCCTAGCCCCCAGCCCCGCGCAGATCGAGGCGATTTGTAAGCGCTGGATACAACTCTTAGAGCGCAGCACCGGCGCGAACCCGTTCAAACTCCGCGCGCAGCTTGAGCATCTGATGTGGACCAAGGTCGGCGTCGTGCGCAACGGCCCCGACATGCAAACCGCTCTCCCGGAAATCCAAGAAATCCGGGCCTGCATCAACAGCGCCAGCGCTGGTTCATTCCCCTCCCCCTCGCGGGCAGGGGGTATTCCGCCGAGCCCAATCTATAATGCAATGTGGAATGAAGCGATCGACACCGAGAACCTCGCGCTCGTGGCCGAGATGCTCACCCGCAGCGCGCTTGCGCGCGAGGAATCCCGCGGCGCCCATTACCGCAGCGACTTCCCTGAAAAGAATATCGAGTGGCTAAAAAACATCTGCATCACGCCACACGAGAACGGCCGCTTCGAAATCACTTTTACACCAGTCGAATTCACGCGCCTCACGCCGGACGAATTGAAGCAAAAAGGCCCGGGACTCAAATCCGTCGTCATCGACGATGAATAGCGCCAACTTCCTCTGCCTCGGGGATCTTTGTCGTTTATTCAAGCGTTTTGCGATACCTCACTACACGTGGTACAATTATCGCATGATTCACAACATCGAAGCCATCTACGATCACGGCGTGTTTCGGCCCATCCAGCCGCTGGCTTTGCCTGAAGGCGCGCGGGTGCATCTGAGCATCGAAGAGGCGGATGGAGCACAACAGCAAGAAGCGAAACCTGAAGGCGAACCTACAACGTTGCTCGAGCGAATGAAGGATGTTGTCGGCGTAATCGACGATTTGCCGGAAGACTCATCGACCAATCTCGATCATTACCTCTACCGTCGTCCGAAGCGATGACGATTGCTTTCGCCGATTCGACCTTTTACGTCGCGCTGCTCATCGTCCGCGATTCGAACCACTCCAAGGCGAAAGCGTTTGCGAATGCCTGGACCGGTTCCATCGTGACGACGGAATATGTGCTAACGGAAGTGGCCAACCATTGTGGCACATCGCGACGGCGAGCAGCATTTGGCCAATTTCTTGCTCGCATAAAATCCGATCCGAGCACAGTGATTGTCGAATCTTGGCATGACCTGTGGCAGCGCGGCGTCGACCTTTATTTGCAGCGCCCCGACAAGGAATGGTCACTCACCGACTGCATTTCCTTTGTCGTTATGCAAGAGCGTGGCCTGACAGAAGCGTTGACGGCCGACCATCATTTCGAACAGGCTGGCTTTACAGCGCTGCTAAGGCCGTAAGCTTCATTCATTCGAGCAGAAAATACGTCCCGGACTTCCGATTCTGTGGTTCGTTGGACTGTCAGGCACTGCCTGGCCTTCGTCCGCCTTCTATTGACGGCCAGCGCGAGGGATTACAATTTAGTGGAATGCCAATTTCGTACACTACACTCAAAGAAGTTGCCTACGAGCTCAATCGGCGCGCCGCCATCGCCGTGCCGCTTGATGCCAAGAAAGCCTTCGTCGAGGCGGCGCAGCGCGAAACTCACCCGGACGCCAAGCGGGCTCTGCTGGCGGTCATCAACAACGCCGACGTTGCGGTCGGCCAGCAAAGCTCGATGTGCGGCGACACCGGCCTTCCGCGGTTCTACGTGAAGGCCGGCAACGATGTGCGGCTCGAGGGCGGGTTCGCCGCGCTGGAGCACGCGCTGAGGGCGGCCACCGCGCAGGCTACCAAGGACGTGCCGCTGCGGTCCAATCGCGTGCACCCGCTTACGCGGCGCAATCCGGGCACAAACGTCGGCGTGATGGCGCCGAATGTCGACTACCGCTTCGAGCCTGAAGGCGACTGGATCGACCTCACGGCCGTGCACAAAGGCGGCCTGTTCGGCAGCGACTATCGCATGCTCTTCCCTGGCGACGGCATCCCGGGCATCAAGCGCTTCTTCGTCGACACGCTGGTCTCGTTTGGCCATCGCGGCCTGTCCTGCCCGCCCGTGATCGTCGGCGTGGGCATCGGGGGCACGAAAGACCAGTGTGTCACGCTCAGCAAGGAAGCATCCTGTTTGCGCCTGGTCGGCGACCGGCACCCCGATCCGCTGGTGGCCGCGCTTGAAGAGGAGCTGCTCGCGCTGGGCAACCGCACGATGATCGGCATCATGGGCTTTCGCAGCGACACGCCGGTGCTCGACGTACACTGCGAGATCGCCTACACGCACACCGGCGGCCTCCCGGTGGGCATCAGCGAATTGTGCCATGCCGTTCGCCGCGCCACCGCGCGCATCTACAACGACGGCCGCGTCGAATACCGCGAGGACCCGCAGTGGTTCACTGAGTACTACCGGCGCGAAGCGGTCGACTTCGAGCCCGGCGAGTTGCAGCCGTCTGCGAAGGGTGGCGAGGGGATGAAAGGCTTGTCGTCGATTTCGGATTTCGGATTTCGGATTTCGGATTCGGGCGTCACAAAGCGCCAATCCGCAATCCGCAATCCGCAATCCGCACTCGATAGAGCAAAGGAGCCCGGTGATCGTGAGGTGAAGGAATGGCATTTAAAAATCCCGCTCAGCGAACACGATGTCCGCCAGCTTCGCGCCGGCGACATCGTCTACCTCAGCGGCTGCATCTTCACGGCGCGCGACGGGGTGTTCAAATACATGATCGACGAGGGCCATGAGCCGCCGATCGACATCCGCGGCCAGTTCAACGTCACGACGCAGTCGTCGCCCGCCGGCGCGGAAGTCGCCCCTGGCAAGTACATGGTCAACTCACTTCAGGCCACAGCCGGCTTCCGTTACGCGCAGTGGATGGACCGGCTGCTGGAGCGCTATGGAGTGCGCGCCGTTCTCAACAAGGGCGGCATGTCGCAGGAGATGTATCAAACCGTCTTCAAGAAACATGGCGCCGTTTGTCTCTCCACCATGCCCTACGGAATCGGCGCAATCTACGGCAAAGCCGTCAAGGGAGTGCGCGACGTCTATTGGAAGGAGCTTTTAGGAATCTCGGAAGCCATGTGGCTGCTGGAAGTCGAGGAGCTGGGCCCGCTCTTGGTGGAGGGCGACACGCTAGGAAACAGCTACGTCGCCGAGCACGCTGAGGAAGTCAACGCGCCACTGTTGGAAATCTACAAGGAATTGCCCGAGCTCATCCTGAAGCGCTTCGGCGAAGTCACCGACCCGACCAAAGAGCTGATCGATTGATCGTTGGCTACAACCCGTTTCAAAACCGTCGGAAGAAACCAGACGCTAGCCACCCAAAGGGTACCCGCCGGCTAATTCGGATCAGCCGCGGGGCGCTAGCCCCCGGTTTTGAAACTGCTTGTAGCGACTGCGTAAGTGAACCAGTCGGCCGGGGGGATGCTGGTCATGGCAGATGAAGCCGCAAAGAATCCTTACATCAATCCCCAGGTGGCTTCCTGGTTGGATTACCTGGAAGGAATTCCAGAGCCCGTTTATCCATCACCGCTCGAATCATCTGCTGAGAGAGCCGCCCGTTCGCCATGGCAGAACTTCCTTAATCAGAAGTTCGATCAGCTGGGGCTTGTGCTGCCCGGCCTGACGTTAGCACTACTGCTTGCCGTAATCGCCCGTGTGCTTGCAGAAGCCGTAGGAGAAAAGCTCCTGGCGTTCGAACGCAGCCCGATTAGTGCTATTTTCGTTGTGGTGATTCTTGGCCTCGCGATTCGCAATCTGGTCGGCCTGCCGGTGATCTACAGCAGCGGCCTGAAAATGTGCCTCAGGCGGCTGCTGCGGTTAGGAATTATCCTTCTGGGTATCCGGCTTAGCCTCTTGGAAGTTGGCAGAATCGGGCTCGCGGCATTGCCCGTCGTGGCTGGGTGTATTCTCGCCGGGATCGTGGCGGTCACCTGGATTGGCCGCGCGATGCGGCTCCCGCGCCGCCTTTCGACGCTGATCGCAGTCGGCACGAGCATCTGCGGTGTAAGCGCAATCGCCGCTACGGGGCCGGCCATCGATGCCGAAGAACATGAGATCAGCTATGCGGTCGCCATCATCACTCTGTTCGGCATGATCGCTCTGATATTGCATCCGTTTATCGCTCACTTGGTGTTTCCTCATCATCCCGAGCTGGCCGGGGTTTTCCTCGGAACGGCTGTGCATGACACCGCTCAGGTTGCCGGAAGCGCGCTCATGTACGAGCAGCAGTACAATGCGCCCGCCGCTTTGGATTACGCGGTCGTGACAAAGCTCATCCGGAATCTATTCATGCTCGCCGTCATCCCCGTCATGACCTTGGCTTACCATCGTTCTGTGGCTTCTGGCGGTCGCACAACCCCTCTGCATAAACTGGTGCCGCTGTTCGTTCTCGGGTTCCTCGCGATGACCGCTCTCCGAGCGGTCGGCGATCTAGGTGACCGGCCTTTTGGATTTCTAAGCAAAGAAACGTGGGCGGCCGCCGTCGAAAACATGCGCTCCGCGGCCGACTGGTGTCTTGTCGTGGCGATGGCCGCAGTGGGTCTGGGCACGAGCCTGTCGCAGCTCCGTAGCCTTGGTTGGAAACCGCTTGTGGCAGGATTTGCCGCCGCCGTGTCCGTCGGCGTGCTGAGCGTCGTCATGATTGGGCTTGTCCACGCGTATACAACTTGGTTTGCATCCTCCTCCTGAACCACGGCAGCCCTCCGCGGCCGCAAGCAATTCAGGAAATCAAAATTGGAAGCGCACTGGTCCGATCGTTTTGGATAAAATCAAGCGTGTGCAAATCTCTGCCCGATCGGCCTGAGGGAAATGGGACGCCCGAAATGATTATCTACGGCAAAGCAACTGACGCACCCGAACCTAGCCCGCTCCGGTTTAGTTTACGGACACTGCTAATCAGCATGGCAGTGGTTGCGGTGGTGCTAGGCATAGTTGCCGCGCTCCCGCCTCTAGCTCAATCCATAAAATGGGTGGGTCATACCGACCTGGACGTGCGCTTCGTTGTCATCGACACCGATACTGGTCAAGCGATTCCGAATGCAACGATTCACGTTCGTGCAGAACCAGGTGGATTCTGCGAAGATACCGAATCGCGTGAATTCACAATCACGACGGATGCCAACGGTCATGCAATGCACCATTGCAAGAATTGCATGTG
>DASXWB010000818.1:0-2933 GCA_036503915.1 Lacipirellulaceae bacterium
GACACGCATAGTTTTTCCGACTATCGTTTGTCGCTCAACGAGCAGTACAAGAAGCGCGAATACTGCGTGCAGTATCGGGAATCGGATTTCGATTTCATCAGCCGCTTGATGGAGGAAGAGGGAATCTTTTATTTCTTTGAGCACGAGGAAGGCAAGCACACGCTGGTGCTGGGCGACTCGAAAAACGCGTTTTCCGATATTGAAGGGAGCGAAGCCACGGGTAGCGACATTCCTTATCGCTCCCCCGGCGAGGCATCGACCGAGCTGGAGCATATCTCGGAGTGGCAGGTGCTTCATGAATTTCAGACCGTCAAGGTGGCGCTGGACGACTTTGATTTCAAGAAGCCGCGCGTTGACTTGCTGAAGCAATCGTCGATCACGCGGGAGCATGCCCTGGCGAAGTACGAATTCTTCGACTATCCCGGGTTGTATATTGAAGCATCGGACGGTGAAGCCTTGGCAAAAGTCCGCGTTGAGGAGATGCAATCAAGATTCAAGCGGCTGGCCGGCATTTCAGATCACCGGGGAATGACACCGGGCGTGTTGTTCAACCTGGCTGAATATCCGCGGGAAGGCGAGGATGGCGAATATGTATTGCTGAAAACCGAGATCGAAGTGGAATCGGCCGAAATCGAGCAGCTTCGGGCCGACGCGCGGAATCGTTTCGACGTGAAATTTGTGGCGCAGCCAGGCGATGACCCGTTCCGCCCGCCCCGGCAAACTCGTAAGCCGGTCGTCTACGGGCCGCAAACGGCGATCGTTGTCGGCAAAAGCGGTGAAGAAATCTGGACCGATAAGTACGGCCGGGTGAAGCTGCAATTTCATTGGGACCGCGAAGGCGAATCCGATGAAAACAGCTCTTGTTGGGTGCGTGTTTCGCAGGCCTGGGCCGGGAGCAACTGGGGCAGCATTCATATACCGCGTATCGGCCAGGAGGTCGTGGTAAGTTTCCTGGAAGGGGATCCGGACCGGCCGCTGATCACCGGGCGCGTATACAACGAAGACATGATGCCCCCCTACCCTTTGCCGGACAATCAAACGCAAAGCGGCCTCATGAGCCGCTCGAGCAAAAACGGCACGCCCGAGTTATTCAACGAAATTCGCTTCGAGGACAAAAGCGGCGAGGAACAGATCTATTTTCACGCGCAGAAAGACTTTGAGCGCATCGTCGAAAACAACGACTCGCTCAAGGTGGGCTCGAGCGAGGCGGAGGACGGCAGCCAAACTATTGAAATTTGGAAGGACCGCAAGGCGGAAATCAAAACGGGCAATGATTCGCTGAAAGTTTCAGCAGGCGAACGCACTGTTGAAGCCGCCAAGAAGATTACACTCAAAGTGGGGGGCAGCACAATCACGATCGAGCCGGCTAAAATCTCATTGTCGTCGCCCGAGATATCGATTCAGGGCAACACGAAAGTGGCCGCGACGGCTCCCATGACCGAGGTTAGCGGCAGCGCCACGCTGACGCTCAGCGGAGGGATTGTCAAAATCAATTAGACAAGGCGCGTTGTGTCATGGTGCTTCGATGCTGATTGTTCTGCAGGCAATCTCGGATGGAGCCCGAGCGAAGCGAATCCAACTTCGCGCGAATCAAGTCGCGAAGATCGGGCGGAGCGAGTGGGCCGACCTTAGCTTTGGCGACGATTCGTCGATGTCCGACGTTCAATTCGAAGTCCGCTCAACCGAAGCGGGCTGCATCGTTCGCAATTTGAGCGCCGAATCGCCCACATTCGTGAATGGCAAGGAGATAAAGACACTCACCGTTCACGACGGCGATCAGATCAAGGCCGGGAACACGAAGTTCGTCGTTCGCATCGAGGGGGATCGCGCGCCGGCCGCACCGCCGAAAGTTGAAGCGCCGCCTCTTCCGCCGGCCCAAAAACCGATGACGCAGCAAACGACGAACACAAGGCCGGCACAGCTTTCGCTAGTTGCCACGTGCACGTACTTGGAGTTCGCCGAGGATGTGTCAACGCCGGCCGCGACGGTGAAGTCGCCCGACGAGCTGATCAATCAAATGGCAGCCGAGGGGAAGTTCTTGGATGCACTGCGGCTGCGAGCTTATCTTTTGACAAAGCGCGAGGCAGTATGGTGGGGCTATTTGTGCGTACGCGAGGATTTGGACCAGCCATTGCCTGGTGCGCAAATAGCTGCTCTTGAAGCGGCGGCCACGTGGGTCGCCAATCCGGATGAAATGAATCGTCGTGCGGCCGAGGAGCGTGCCGCCGCATTAAAGTACTCTGGCGTCGGCGCGACACTTGCACTGAGCGCCTTTTGGAGCGACGGCAGCATCGCGCCGGAAGGAAACCCGGAAGTTCGACCGGATGAACGGCTGACATCTCAAGGCGTAGCCGCAGCCCTGATCTCAGCCGCTTATCACGGCGATGCCACGAAAGCCACCAGCCGTATTCATAGCTTTCTCAACCGCGGAAAGGAAATCGCGGAAGCGAAATTCCCATTGCCGAACGGTGACGGCGGACGCGAATGAACACCCTGTGGGCTATTCCTCTGGCGGTGGTTCTGGCGGAGGAGGCGGAGGAGGCGGCGGCGGAGGGGCGGGCCCGCCAATCAATACCGTCGGGCAACCGGCCGTGATGATGCCGCCGTGTCCTGCCAGGTCGGTCATGCGTGCAGCCGGCTGCCCGGCAATCAGCACCGGCGGCGAGCCCGATGCGATTACCCCTGGTGGGCCGGCGCAGGTTGTCGGGTCGCCCAGGCGCGCGGCAACCAGCCCGCCAATCAACACGGTCGGCGCGCCCATCGCGATCGGGCCGCCGACGTGCGGCACCAGGCCCGTGAAGGCCGGGCAGGCGACCATATCGGTGACTCGTGCTGCGGGCAGCGACATAACGACTCCTTGTACAATAATTGTTCGGCCGCCAAATCGAATTGTGGCAAGCCATTTGGGAAGTCGTCAAGCAAAGTAATTCATT
>DASXWB010000819.1:0-2340 GCA_036503915.1 Lacipirellulaceae bacterium
GAGCGTTCCCAGGTCGTGGAGCGTGCCGTCGGGGCCGTTGGGCGTCGTTGGTGTCCACAGAAATGCGTGGTGGGGGGCGTCTCCGGTCGTGTAGGACTCGCCCGTCACTTGGCCGCTGGCGTTGATGTCCTGTCCTTGGCTGAATGTTCCGCCCAGCGTGCCCAGGTCGGTGATGTGATATGCAGGTGGTATGGCAGCCGCTTCGTTGGCAATGCCGGAGCATGCCACGAGTGCCAACAGCACGATGGTGCGATAAACGATTCGATACTTTGTCATGAGTGTGTCTTCCGTTTCTGGTCTGCGGTACAATCAAAAAGTCATTCGATCTCAGATTCAGACGGTTCCTCCACGACCTCGTCCATCAACTTCCGAAAATCTTCGCGTGATCGCAGTGCGTGCAGCTCCTGGTCTGTTTTCATACGGGCTGGAGTTTCATATCCCTTGGCCAGGGCCTCGCGAAGCAGCGTCACGGCGCGGGCGGCGTAGGACTCGGCCAGCGACGGGTCGTCGGTCGCAAGCTGGGCGGAGACGGCGTAGGCACACGCCGCCGTGTAGAGATCCTCGCCGGTCGCCTGGGGGTATTCCGCAACCGTCTGGGAGTCGGCAGCAGCCCGAACATGATCTTTCATGTTAAGCAAATTGGATGCACGCTTAAGCCTTAGTTTGTTGTGGTAGTGACCGTCATCCAGCTCGATGGCGCGGTCCCAGTCGGCCAAGGCTTCAGGAAAGCGGCCCAGTCCGGCCAACGTCATTGCCCGAGTCCAACGGGCCACCAACAACGACTCGCGCACCTTGGCCAGCCGCTCGTCCTGACGAAAGGCAGATTCGAGCATCTCGATGCTCTTGGTCAAAATGGGTAATGACTCGTCGACTTTGCCCTGGTCGCCGAGCAATCGGCCGAGGTTGCTGTATGTGCCCGCGACTTCGACGGCGTACATCGGCACGTCACGAAAATCGGAAGCCAACCGTTCGTAAATCCTGATCGATTTCTCATATTCAGCCTGAGCATCGACTGGCCTTTCGAGCAATAAGAGTACGATGCCGAGATTGCTGAAGCTGCGGGCGAGTTCTTGACTGAATTGGGGGACCGATGGAAACGTCTCGGCGAGCTTTTCTTTAATAGCCAACGCCTCGCGAAAAGCAGTCTCGGCATCGGCGAGGCGGCCGTCGGCGCGGTACAGGTTTCCCACGTTATTTAAGGCCTGCGCCCGCACTTGATCGTACTTCGGCGGCAATTCTGAGCCGGGTGTTATCTTCTCGAGTTCCTTAGGGTCAAGCACTCGGAGCGCGTTGAGGAATGCCTGCTGTGCGTCGCCGGAGCGCCGCTGCGCATTAAGAATCGAACCGAGGTTGACCCATGATTGGGCGACTTGACCGCGCAGCTCCAACACGCCGGGTTTTTGCACGATCATTTCCTCGCGAATGGAGATGGCCTGACGAAGCATTGTCTCGGCCTCGTCCACGTGGCCGGAATCCCGTAGCAGGAGACCAAGATTGCTGCTGGTTCTGGCCAGCGAGTTGCGGTATTCGGCCTCGGCGGGTTGCTTCCCAGCCAGTTCGTCCAGACTGTCGAGCGCTTGGCGATAGGAACGCTCCGCCTCGTCGAGGCGGCCAAGGTCGTGCAGGACCGTGCCGCGGCTGTTGAGAACCTCTGCCAGGCGGTGTGGAAACTCGGGCTGTTCGGCGAACGTCTCCGACAGACGGCGAAAAATTGTTTCGGCTTGAGCCAACTCCGCCAATGCTCGATCCAGATCGCCGGTCTCTTGTCGCAGGAACGCCAAGTCCTCGTAGGCCAGGCCGCGTTCGGCCTCCAGCTCCGGATCGTGCTGCCTTTGGCGAACGAACTCAGGATAGAACGGAAGGGCGGTCTCCAGAAGCTCCTTTCGCAGGTTGTAAAAATCGCCGCTCTGGAGGAGGGCATTCTCGCTGGCCGTGAGCAGGTATTCCTTCACCGCTTCGCGGGCTCGCGACAAATTCTCGTCTGCGCGGTCTTTCTCCTGGAGCGCACGTGCCAGCGCGACTTCCTTCTGCACCTTTTCGCTGGCGACCAGCCGGTTGTTGACGACCAACCCGGCCACGGTGAGTAGTACCACCAGAACGAGAGCCGATGCGGCTGCGAGTCCCCCTTTATTCCGCCGGGCAAACTTGCGGAAGCGGTATATGGCTGACGGCGGACATGCCTGCACCGGCTCGTCGCGCAGATGGCGCTCGATGTCGGCGGCCAGGCCGCTCGCCGTCTCGTAACGGCGGTTGCGGTCCTTTTCCAGCGATTTCATCACGATCCAGTCCAGCTCGCCACGTACGTCTTTGCTCAAGCGGGCCGGTTCGGTGTGCCGATTG
>DASXWB010000820.1:0-12376 GCA_036503915.1 Lacipirellulaceae bacterium
CTGCTGCGACGACGGCAACTGCCAGCACCGCTGACATTTCATAACAGTGGGGTGGCATGCTTTCGCCGCGCGCATCGTGCGCAGCAACAGCGTAAGCATGAATTGCTCGACAAGTACATGCTCACGCGGTTTTCGCCGCGCGAGCATGCCACGCGAACATCGGGCAAATTATACCGATTTTTCTCATCGAGCGGCAGCCCGCCCGACGATGATACCCAGCGCGATACGGCCACATTCGAACATGCTGCGCACCGCGTAACAGGCAGCAGCAGAGGGGAGCACTTTTCTTTCGGCCGATCCGCCGCTCTCTTCGTGCGCCTTGCGCACATGCGCGCCAAGGATCTTGAGATGCGAATTGCCAATCGGCTCGCCATCCTGCTTGTCGTTGCGCTCGTTGCGCCAGTCACCACCAATGCGGATCTATTTCGGATACTGGGGATTGGGTGCCGCGGCGCGGAGGGGTGCGACGGCGGTTGCGGTGATACTGCTTGTGGCTGCGAAGCAGGCTGCAGCTGCGATCCATCGTGCGAATGCGACGCCGTAGACGGCCGCGCGTTTGCGGGTAAGACGTGGACGTGCTGTTCCGAATGCGGTCCACCGATTTGCCGCTGCACGGGTCCAAGCCATTGCGGCCAGCAGGGCTGCGGCTGTGCGACAACGTGCGGGTGCGAGCGTCGCAGCTGCCCGCAGTCTGGCTGCTGCTTCGGGGAAGGCTGCGGCCGACTGGTCGGCTTGGCCGACCGGCTCTGTGGCTGCACTGGATGCGACGGCGAGCTGTACTGGAGCGAATGGCACAACGATCCGCCGCGCTGCTGCCACCCGTGCGACTGCCACGGAAACTGGATTGGCCCCGGCCAGGGCGGCTACCGAGCGCCGTATGATCACCCCTATCATGCGGGCAACAACGCAAACGCACCGTCGCAAGTCGCCATGCCGCCGCGCACACCGGCCAGTGGCATAACGCGCCGGCCAGAGACGGGGAGCGACAGCACGTACCAGCGGTAGAATGCAACTGCATAGCCGGACCATCTTGGTCCGGAAGTATTGTGCCGGGCCCTGGTGGGTCGCGAGTGCTGCCCGGCCAAGATGGCCGAGGCTATGTAACGCGAAACAGCCGCCGCGCGTTGGCGGTCGTTTGTTCTGCAAAATTCTCCAGCCCGACGCCGCGCACCTCGGCCAGGCAGGCGGCTGTGTGCCGCACGTGGGCCGGCTCATTGCGCTTGATTCTTCGCACCGGCTCGGGCGACAGATAAGGGCTGTCTGTTTCGACAAGAATGCGGTCAGCCGGCACGGCGGCCGCGATCGCACGCAGCTCCGCCGACTTCTTGTAAGTCACCATGCCGGCGAAACTGATATAGAGGCCCATGCCGACGCACTCCTCCATCATCGCGCGGCTGCCAGTGAACGAGTGCATCACGCCGGCGAGCGGCCCGCGGGCATGCGCCTCGCGCAGCATCACCAGAATATCCTCATCGCAATCGCGCATGTGAACGATAAACGGCAGGCCTCGCACCTGCGACAGGCGCAAATGGCGATCGAAGTAATCCTGCTGCTGGTCGAACGGCGTGAAATCCCAGTACCGGTCGAGACCCGTCTCGCCGATTGCCACGACGCCCGGCTTCTCCACAAGCGCGACGATGCGGTCCCAGTCCTCCGGCTCGCTCTCGGCCAGATAATTTGGCTGCATACCGACGGCCGCGAACACGCCTTCATGCTCGGCCGCCAATTCAACGCAAATCGCACTCGTGTCGGCGGAAATCCCGATGGCCACAATATTCAATACGCCGGCCTCGCGGGCGCGCGCAATGACCTCGTCCCGGTCGTCGTCAAACTCCGGCTGGTCGAGGTGCGCATGCGTGTCGAAAAGCTCAATCACGGCCGCTAGGTTAGAATTGCTGTTTGGGAGATGCTGCCCGCCCTGGATCGCCTGGCCAGTCGGTAGCCGGCAAAGCGCAATAGGAGTGCCGACGCCACGCTGGCCAGCACCGCTCCAAGCTGCACCGAAAGGATTGTGAGGGTTACGTCGCCCCGCGGTGGATTGTCTAAGAGGATGATGGTTTCGATTGCGACCAGCGACAAAATCACCGATGAAGCACTCGCCACCAGGATGATTCTCGGAGTCGGGCGTGGCAATAATGCGACGATCGGAAGGGCGATGGCCGGAAGCATGACCAAAAGGATGATCCAGATCCGCGCGATCAATCCGCCGATATCCCGCCAGGACGGATAATTCGACCAGTCGACGGACGAAAAAAGGGCCCGGCCAACACCGAGCACCACGGCGCAAACCGCGGTTAGCACCAACAAGTACTTGATGCTGAATTGATTTGCGGGTAATGTTCCGACCTCTATGGCGCGAGAATTCCGAATACGCCATCGAGTCACGATTTGTAAAAGAAACATCGCGATTAGCGCAGCAGCAAAAAGCATGGCCGGCATGACTAAGATCTCCAACCCGACGGGCCTAAGCGGAAAATTATTCGAACGGCCGAGCAGTCGCGGCACGCAGCTGGCGAACAGCAGCAATATGAACCCGGCGACGGAGAGCGGAATTCGTTTCATTGCGGGCGGCGGCCCCATTGTGATCCAGGTCGCAATCAGCACCGGCTGGACGAAGAATACGCCCATCCACAGCAGAATTGGAAACTCATTACCGCGGTCACGCATCGGGTTCAATATGACGTTTAATACGGCGTGAGCGGCCACAAGCAGCGCCAGAGCATGCCAAGGCCGCCAGCGGGCGTCTAGACTCGGGTTGCCGGCAACGTCGGGCATGACTAGCCCTTGCTGATTGCGCTAGCCGGGCGAATCGGGACTTCCGGCGGCCAGCTTGCGCTCTTCCTGGCGATGCGGTGCGCCGGTCATGTCGGCGGACACCGGAGCGTCGTTGGCGAACGCTTTGGCGCCGCCCAGTTTTGTGGAAGCATCGCCGCGCACCTCTAGCTCTTGGAGCGACTGGAGATGCCCTTTGGCCATGCCCAGCGCTTCGGCGGCCAATGATTGGGCCGCCGGCGCAAGCCCCAGCGCGTCGGCGCATTGCTGAAGATTCGCGATGTCTTGCTTTTGGTGGCCGATGGCTTCTCGGATCAGAAAGTCGATCGCCAGGTCGTGCGTGTCGGTGAACTCGATTGGAAAACGGCCGGCGTCTGGCAGCCCGCCCGACTCAAAGATGTAATGGCCAATCCGCTGGGCGAGACGCTCCTGCCCCACCGCCATCTCATGGATCGTCTCAAGCACGTCTTCTCGGCCTCGCTGAATGTACGGTTTCGCGTAACGCAGGTACTGCGGGAACGAGCGCGTCAGCAGGGCGAGCACGCGGTTCAGGATTTCAATCGTATCCGAAGAGGGCATCGCGATACTTCTTCACGCCACAAGTATGAGCTCGGCTTTCCCTACGGACTGTTCGCTTAAGCGACCAGACCAAATACGATGTCGCGCCGCTACATGAACAAGCTTGTCGTCGCCTGCTCGGCAATTTCGGTAAACGGCACCGGATAAATTCCATAGATCAGCACCGGCAGCGTAATCAATAGCACATACAGCCCCGGCAACAGGCCAATCGTCACCCGGCCGCGGCCGGCCGGCTCGGGATCCATGCACACGACTTTCGCCACGCGCAGGTAATACACCAGCGAAATGGCCGTGTTGATGCCGGCGATCACCAAGAGCGCGATCATCCACCAACCGCCGGCCACCACCAGCACGTAGAACACATAAAACTTGCCGAAGAAGCCGACAAGTGGCGGCAGGCCGATGAGGCTCACCAGAATCACCGTCAGCGCAACGCTGGTGACAGGAGCGCTGCGGATGAGCCCCGCGTAGTCGGCAATCTCTTCGCTGCCGATCTCGTTGCGCAGGAACGCCACGATCGCGAACGCGCCGAGGTTCATGAATACGTAGACGGCGATGTAAAAGAGCAAGGCCTCAATGGCCTCGGCAGCGCCCGCGGAGCTTGTGCCTGCGAGCTGGATCGCTGCGGCCACGGCCATCATCATATAGCCCGCGTGGGCAATCGTCGAGTAAGCAAGCAGGCGCTTGATGTTGGTTTGGCCATACGCGGCCAGGTTGCCGAATGTGCAAGTGACGGCCGCGACAATGGCCAGCAGACGGACCAGGAAGGTTCGAACCGGTGAGAGCTGATCGGTCCCGGCCGCTGCTGAAGCGGCCTCGCCGGCTTGCGCTGCGGCCGCGTCAGGGGCTTGCTGAAGCGCGACAGTTTGAGCCACGATGGCGCGTTGTGGTGCGGGTGGCTGATTCGAGGCGGCGGGCTGGCCGACTGTGGTGCTGACGCCGAGGGTCACGCGCAGCAAGAGGGCCATCGCCGCGCCTTTCGAGGCGACGCTCAGGAATGCATCGACCTCGGCCGGCGCGCCTTCGAACACATCGGGGCACCAGAAGTGAAACGGCACGGCGGAGAGCTTGAATGACAGGCCGACCATGATCATCAGCGCCGCCAGCGCGAGAACCATCAGCTGGCTGCCGCCCTGCCCGTCGGCAATCAGGCCGGGAATGTTCATGTCGACGAGCCGCGTGGCGATCGTCGGCAGGTGCGCGGTGCCCAATAGGCCGGCCAAAAGACTGATGCCGTAGAGCATGACGCCGGCGGCGCCTGCGCCGTAAACGGCGTACTTAAGCGCGGCCTCACCCGCGCGGCGGCGGCCTTTGAGGATGCCGGACATCACGTACGAAGGCACGCTCGCCATCTCGACCGCAAGAAACACTGTCATGAGGTGGTTGGCCGAGGCCATCAGGCACATACCTAGCGTCGCTCCCAGAAGCAGCGAGTAGAAGTCCTGGCCGTCTTGCTGGTCGGCAAGACCCGTGAAGCGCACGAGAACAACAAACAGAATCGCGAACGCCAAGAGGAACAGCCGAAAGAAAACGGTGAGCGAGTCGTAGACGAGCATCCGCGTGAATATCTCGTGCCGGCCCACGTCGCCAAGCGCGTTGATGCCGCCGGCCGGAAGCGCGTACCACAAGGCCACTCCCGAACCGGCCAGCGCAATCCAGAACGGATGAATCCACGCCGTGAAGCGGAACAGCCGAGCGAGAAGCAGAACGACGATCGTGCCGCAGATCGCCAGCTCGGGCAAAAACAGCGGCAGGCTCGTGTCGAGCGTGTCGCGGATCACGTTGTTAACGAGCTCCGGTAAACTCACAATGTTTTCCGATCAATCTCTTGGTTCACATTTGCATCGGCCGTAGCCTGCGGACGATCTTGCTGCGATCTGGCCGTTTCCGTTCTCTGCGTCCACTCGGTGAGTTGCACGACGGTGTTGTCGACCGATTTTTGCTGGTAACGCAAAACGAGGTTCGGATACACGCCCAAGGCGATGGCTAGCGCCAACAGCGGCACGCCGATGGAAAACTCGCGGGCCGTCATCGGCGTGAGCGCTTCGCCATGTGGACCCTTGTATTCGGCCCCGAGGTACACGCGCTGAATCGCCCACAGGATGTAGCCGGCCGTGAGGATGACGACGGCGGCCGCGATCACGGCCATCGCCGTGTCGTAATTCCACACCGACAGCACCACGAGCACTTCACCGATGAACCCGCACAAGCCCGGCAGGCCGAGGCCGGCGAAGAATATACCCACCGCGATGCCGCTGTACACTGGCATCCTATGGAATAATCCGCCGAACTCGTTGAGATTGCGATGGTGCACGCGGTCGTACACCACGCCCACGAGAAAGAACATGCCGGCCGAGCTGATGCCGTGGGCGATCATCTGGAACATCGCCCCGTTCATGCCCATTTGCCAGTAATACGGGTTGTACGCTCGGTCGGCCGTAGCGCTCCACACGCCCATCCCCAATACGACGTAACCCATATGGCTCACCGAGCTGTATGCCACCAGCCGCTTGAAGTCAGTCTGAGCCATGGCAGCGAACGCGCCGTAAACCATGCTCACCACGCCTATCGCGCACACGACGTAGGCCAGGTCATAGCCAGCCTGCGGACAAATCGGGTAGCAAATGCGGAGAATACCGTAGCCGCCCATCTTGAGCAGGATTCCGGCAAGGATCATCGAGATCGGCGTGGGAGCTTCAACGTGGGCATCGGGCAGCCATGTGTGCAGGGGCACACTCGGCACTTTGATGATGAAGCCAATCCCTAGCAGCACGAACGCCCACCACTGCAGCGATTTGCCCCACAGCATTTCGCGGCTGAAAAGCTCCGTGTGCTGGCCCATCCACTGCATGGCCAGGATATTGAACGTGTGCACCTTCGGCCGCTCGGCGCCTGCGTTGTTCGCCGCCGACGCCGATGCTTGTTCTATTTTCTCGCGTACGGTTGGAGACAGCTGGAGTTGATCCAGGTAGGGCGCCAAGTTGGGATGGCCGAGGTCGCTGTTGAAATACAGCATGAGAATGGCGATCAGCATCAGCACGCTGCCCACGAGCGTGTACAGAAAGAACTTGATCGCCGCGTATTCCTTGCGCGGGCCGCCCCAGATGCCGATGAGAAAGTACATCGGCAGCAGCATGACTTCCCAGAACACGTAGAACAGGAAGAAATCGAGCGCCAGAAACACGCCGATCATGCCCGTCTCGAGGAGCAGAAACAGCACACAGTACGCCTTTTCGTGCTTGGTGATCGGCCAGCTGGCGGCCATGGCAAGCATCGAGAGAAACGTCGTCAGCATCACGAGCGGAAAGCTGATGCCGTCGGCCCCCATCAGATATTGAATGCCGAACGAGGGGATCCAATCGTAAGCGAACAGATGCTGCATCTCGGCCCGGCCGGCCTCGAACTGCACATTGCCCCAGCCGAAGAGCATGCAAAGTGACATCACAAACACGACGGCCGTCGCGCCTAGTGAGATCCTCTTAATCGTCTCGCCGCGCGCGGGCAACAGCGCGATCGCAAGCGCCACCACCGCCGGCAAAAACACGAGCCAGCTCAGGAAAACCGCGGAGTTGGAAAAGTCGAACATGATTATTTACCAAGAGAAATTGCAAACGTTTTTGCTGTTTTGTTAGTTGATAGTGGATAGTTGATCGTGTCAGAAGCATCCAATCGCAACAACTAACAACTAAAAATTATGAACTAACAACTATCGACCCGTCACAGCGACATACCACCACACGGTGGCCACGACAAAAAGCGCCATCGTTCCCGCGACAATAAACATCACATACTGCCGCAAGCGCCCGGTTTGCACGCTGCGCAGCGACAGGCCAATGTCCCACGTCTTTTCGGCGAAAGTGTCGACCGTGTTGTCGATGATCAGCCGGTCACCGACGAACGCCACCACGGACGACAACCCGCGATACGTATAAGCGCAGCCGTGAATGATCGAATCAATCAGCCCGCGGTCGAGCACCTGGGCGATGAAGCGGCTCACCGCGTGCGTCGGCCGCACGAACACATATTCGTACAGTTCGTCGAACCACCATTTGTTCCACGTGAGGTGATACAACGCATTGAGGTAACGCCGCAGCGTGGCGGCGTTGATCAGCTCCCACAGGTAAACAATCGACGCGCCCGCGATGCCGGCGATGGCAACGCCAATCGCCGACCAACCGGCGGGAGTTCGCACGATTGGCTTATGACTCGCGTGCTCATCCGGCATGACAAGCCCCGGCAGCAGTACTCCCGTTTTGTTCCCCAGCTGACCAACCGGGCGGGCTTCATCGAGCAAGCTCTCTACGCCCAAATTCGCCAGCACGCCAGGCATTCGCGCAGGCAGCGTCCAGCCTACTCCGACCGCAAAAACCGCGAGCAGCACCAGCGGCCCTGCCATCACCCAGGGCGATTCGTGCGCATGATCGTAACGATGATGGTCACGCGGGCGGCCGGCGAACGTCATGTACCACAATCGGAACATGTAGAACGACGTCATCAGTGCCCCGGCCAGCGGCACGACGACGAACACCCATGTGTACCAATGCCCTTCGTTGTTGAACGCGAAGTTGATCGCCTGCTCGACAATCAGGTCTTTCGAATGGAAGCCGCTGAGACCCAGCCAGAACGGGATGCCGATGCCCGCGATCGCCAGGCAGCCGATGAGCATCGTGTAGGCCGTGACCGGCATCTTGTGCCGCAGGCCGCCCATCTGGCGCATGTCGTTCGTGTGTACGGCGTGGATAACCGAGCCGCTGCAGAGAAACAACAGGCTCTTGAAGAACGCGTGCGTGATCAGGTGAAACAGGCCGGCGACCCAGCCGCCCAGGCCCAGGGCGAGCATCATGAAACCCAGCTGGCTCACGGTCGAATAGGCCAGCACGCGCTTGATGTCGACGGCCGTGATGGCGATTGTCGCGGCCAGGAACAGCGTGATGCAGCCGATCACCGCGATCACCAGGAGCGCTTCGGGCGTGAAAATCGGGTACACGCGCCCTACCAGGAACACGCCCGCGGCCACCATGGTTGCCGAGTGCACCAGCGCCGAAACCGGCGTCGGGCCTTCCATCGCATCGGGAAGCCAGGTGTGGAGTGGGAACTGCGCGCTTTTGCCCATGCAACCGCAGAAGATGCCCACGCCGGCGACGACTAGCGTCCAATAGCCCCACTGGGCGTCTTCGTCGTCACGCAATTCATTGATCCGGGCGGCAACGTCCGCCTCGCCGCCGCCATTGCGAACGACGTCGGCGACCTCGTCGCGGGCTTCCAGCGCAATCATGCCGCCGGCCGGCGCCAGCTCGTAACGATTTTCTTCGGTGTGCAGCAGGCTGAATATTCCCGGCTCGGTGACGGGATTACCGTCCGCACCCGTCGTCACGGCGTCGCCGAACGAAAAAGTGCCGAGGCTCGTCCAGATGGCCATCAGGCCAATGAGCATGCCGAAGTCGCCAACGCGGTTGACGATGAACGCCTTGTTCGCCGCCGTGCTCGCACTGTGCCGCTCAAAATAAAAGCCAATCAGGAAGTATGAGCAGATGCCCACTAACTCCCAGAACACAAACGTCATCAACAGGTTGCCCGAGATGCAGATTCCCAGCATTGAGAACGAGAACAGAGAAAAGTACTGGAAGAAGCGATGGAACCGGCCACGGCGATGAAGATGCTCGCCGCCTGCTATTGTCACTTCGTGGTCCACCACATCGTGCAACTCATCGTGCATGTAGCCGGTGGCATAGATATGGATGCACGAGGCGATGAGCGTCACCATGCAAAACATTACGACCGTGAGCGTGTCGATGTAGTAGCCGATGGTGATCTTCAAGTCGCCGAACTCGGCGAGGCTGAACCAATCGCCCGCGATGGATTCGGGCGGGCCGTTGGTGGCGTGCGCTTCGCCCTCTTCGGTGTGCGCTTCCTGAAACGCGGCAAAGCGAAATTGCGTTGAATTGGCGGCGACCGGATCCGGCTGCTCCTCTTCATGGTGTTCCGAAGCTGCCAACGGGTGCTCCGGCAGCCATACCCCGAAAAGCGAGTAAATGCTGATCAAGAAGCCGCCGACAATTGCCGCGATGGCTATGTAACCGGCATAGCGCTGCGTGGAGTACCTGACGCGCATGCCCAGCATCTGCGGAAGCGAATAGCCGATGCAAATCACCGTAAACGAAGCCAGCGGCAACAGCCAGGCGATCAACAATAATGTCGGAAGTCGTTCCATATCACGCGCAAAACGTCATTTGCGGTTTAGCGCTGGCTATCCCTGCAATTGATCCGCCCGGTCCACATCAATCGTGTTAAAGCTATTGTAAAAATTGAGCGCGATCGCCAGTGCCACAGCCGCCTCGGCGGCCGCCAGCACGATCACGAATAGCGAAATCAATTGGCCGTCCAGTCCGATCGACCCAGCGTCGTTCCGCAGGTATTGGCTTCCGAACGCAATGAAGTTGATGTTCGCGCCGTTGAGCACCAGCTCGATACCCATCAAAACGCCCAGCGCATTGCGCTTCGTGGCCATGCACAGCGCTCCGCACACAAACAGCACGGCACCCACCACGAGGTAGTGCGTCACGCCTACAGGCTCGGTCAACAGGCTTGCGAATAACATTGTGTGTAGGTCAGGCTTTGCCTGACATTAACGTTAATCCCGCGCAATTTTTGTCAGGCACAGCCTGACCTACTCCGCGATTGAGATGCTTTTACGTTTTGCCCGCGCCAAGTACGCCGCACCGACCAATACGACCAAGAGGTGCACGGAAATTATTTCGAAGATCAAAAGGTAGCCGGATCGATCGGCCCCGTCGACCCGCGGGCCCAGCAGCCCCAAGCCCAGGGGCGCCGCAGTCGGTTCGATCGGAATGGCAACCGCCTCCGCTCGCGACAAGCCGCGCCACTCGGGCACGCTCACAGCCGCCCACACCAACAGCGCAAACAAGCAAGCGCCGACCAGGCCGGCCACGAGCATTTCGCCCGGAGCGGTTTTCATCGACACGAATCTTTCCTGCGACGTGAGCATCACGCCGAATACCAAGAGCACGAGCGTGCCGCCGACATAAATGAGGATCTGCATCGCGGCGACGAAATCGGCCCCAGCCAGAAAGAACAATCCCGCCGTCGCCGCCAGCGACATCACCAGATAAAACGCCATCCGCACGATGTTTGGGCTGAGCACCACCGCCACCGCAAACGCGCAGGCGATGCCGGCGAACAGCAAGAAAAAGAACGAAGGCCAGTAAATCGGTACTTCCATATCTTGCGTTAGTTCGTTCTGGTCAGTTCATGGGAGGCCGGAGGCATCGTCGCGCCGGCATCAGACAACGCTGGCCAGCGTTCGCGGACTTCGTACGCCGAACGGGGCGTCTCAAAAACCAAGCCGGCTGGCCACATGTATTGCCACAACGTCGCGCCAAGAAATGCTACGGCGGCGATCGGTACGCAATACTTCAAACAAGTCGTAATCACCTGATCAATCCGCAACCGCGGCAGCGTCCAACGGACCCACATCATCACAGTCACGCCCAGAACGCCCTTGAACAGGATATTGAGCGTACCCAACACATTCCCGGCGAAGCCCCACCAAAAGCCGTTCTCAAACGTCAGCCCCAGCCAGCTGCCGATCGGAATCGGCCCATGCCAGCCGCCCAAAAACAGGATCGATGCCAACAGGCTTACGGCGAGCATCGAGCCATACTCAGCCATGAAGAAAAAACTCCACCGCAGGCCCGAATATTCCGTGTGGAATCCGGCCACCAGCTCGCTCTCCGCCTCCGCCAGGTCAAACGGCGCGCGGTTCACGCTGGCGGTCGCGCACGTGAAGTAGACCCAGAACGTAATGAACGTGAACGGGTCGTGAAAGATATACCAGTTCCAGAAAGGGCCGGCTTGTACGTCGCCGATGTAAACCAAATCCATTGATCCGGCCAGCAGCACCGGCACGACAGCGCACATCCCAAGCGGCACTTCGTAGCTCACGACTTGTGCCGCCTCGCGCATGGCCCCGAAAAGCGACCACTTCGAGGCCGACGAATAACCGGCCAGGATCACGCCAAATACTTCCAACCCCAGCACGGCCAAAATGAAGAACACGGCCACATTCAGATGCAACGCGACGAACGGATAGTCGCCGCCCGCGAACGGAATCGCCATGAACGCGCTGAGCGACGCGCAGAAGCTCACGTACGGCGCGAGTTTGAACAAAAACTCGTCAGCCCCTTCGGGCATCAAATCTTCTTTGGTGAGCAGCTTGATTCCGTCGGCCAGCGTTTGCAGCCAGCCAAATTTGCCGCCCACGCGCGTCGGACCCAGCCGATCCTGAATGCGCCCCGATACCTTGCGCTCGAGCCAGATGAACAAAAGCGCTCCCACGGCAACCAGATTCACCAATAGAAAAATATGGACCAGCGCGGCAAGGATGTAGCCCGCGATGCTATCGGGCGCTACTGACAGGCCGAGATACGAGCCCAGCCAGTCAAGTAGGCTGTTAATTCCTGTTGCCACGATCCGATATTCCAGTACTTCGGTGCTGGCTGCCGTTGGGCAGCGCGTCAATCGTCGACGCAACTAGGGACGCGAGCGAAACTTAAGCCGCCGACTCGTCCCGCGAGAGATTGTGAAATATGGCACAAGCCGGCCTGGATGCCTAGGGCTGCTGGAAGAATTTCAGCCGGGAGACATGCGATGTACCAAGTACTGAGTACAAGGTACACCGGTCGATGGTTGCCGCGCCTTAACGACCTAACGATCAATTTCGCCCATCACGATATCGAGCGATCCCACGATCGCTGGTACATCCGCAATAAGGCAGCCCTGGCACAGCGCGTTGGTGACCGACAGGTTACAGAAGCTGCTGCTGCGCGCCCGGGCGCGCCAGGGAATCGCTTCGCCGTTGGAGACAAGGTAAAAGCCCATTTGCCCCTTGGGACATTCGGTTTCCAGATAACACTCGCCTTTGGGCAGTTTTTGCGTAAGCTTGATCGGCTCGCCGTGGCTACCGGTGGATGTACTATAACGATCGATTGCCTGCCGGCACAGATCG
>DASXWB010000821.1:0-5327 GCA_036503915.1 Lacipirellulaceae bacterium
CTATCGAGCGATCGCACCGCAAAAACAAGTTTACAAGCCTGAAGAATGGAACCGGTATGAGATCACATTGAACGGTAGTAAACTCCGCGCAACGCTGAACGGCGAGTTGATCCACGACATCGATCTCAGTCAACAGCAACAAATCGTAAAGCGTCACGACGGCAGCGACGCACCACCGGTGAAAGACCGCCCAACTCGGGGACATATCGGCTTTCAGAACTTGAGCCGCGGCGGCGAAGACGTGCTCATCCGCAATGTGCGCATCAAGGTGCTGGACTGATCCTCATCGTCTCCCCGTGCCGCCCGGCTCGACGCCATGCTTGAGGTTTAGCTGTGCGCCCGTGCAAAAACCGCGGTCCCAATAAAATCACATTGGGAATCCCACCGGTCGTGGTATATTGACCACCGTCGGCAGCAAGCATTCCTTTTCGATCCGGAGGCGCCCACCATGTTCGCAAAGCAATCGCGCAGAGAGGCTTTGAAGACCGGCGCGGCCGCCGGCCTGATGCTGGGCCTGGGCGACCTGTCGTTTCTTTCGCGGCTTGGCCCCGTGTCAGCGGCCGAAGGGAAGCTTGATAAGAAGTCGGTCCAGTTGCGGCCGGAGATCGAGCCGCTCGTTCGCCTGATTGAAGAGACGCCCCGCGACCGGTTGCTGGAAGAAGTAGCGGCGCGAATTCGCAAAGGCGCGAGTTACCAGGAAGTGCTCGCGGCGCTGCTACTGGCCGGCGTGAAGAACGTGGAGCCGCGCCCGAATGTCGGCTTCAAATTCCACACGGTGCTGGTCGTGAATTCGGCGCACTTAGCCAGCGTCGCTTCGCCGCCCGAACATCGCTGGCTGCCGATCTTCTGGGCGCTGGATTACTACAAGAGCGCCGCGGCCCGCGACGTGGAAGAGCGCGGCGACTGGACGATGCCCGCGGTGGACGAGTCGGCGGTGCCGGCCGCACATCGTGCTCGCCGCGAGTTCCGCGCCGCCATGGAGGATTGGAACGAGCCGGCCGCCGATGCGGCGATCGCCGGCCTGGCGCGCACCGCCGGCGCGAACGAAATTTATGAGATGTTCTTCCGCTACGGTGCCCGCGATTTTCGCTCGATCGGCCACAAGGCAATTTACGTTGCCAACAGCTGCCGCACGCTGCACTGCATCGGATGGCAGCATGCCGAGCCGGTGCTGCGATCGCTTGCCTACGCGCTGTTGAACCATGAAGGCGAAAACCCAGCCAAGCGCGACGCCGATGCCGATCGCCCGTATCGCCAGAACGTAGAGCGCGTCAAGCGCATTCGCCGCGAATGGCGCGACGGCAAGCTAGACAAGAGCGCCACGGAAGAGCTGCTTGCCACGCTGCGCACCGGCTCAAACGACGAGGCATGTGACGCCGTCGTCGAGCAGCTCAATCGCGGAGTCGGCCCGCAATCGGTGTGGGACGCGCTGCACGTGGCCGCCGGCGAGCTCTTGATGCGGCAGCCGGCCATCGTTTCGCTTCACGCCGTGACCACGACGAACGCTTTGTATTACGCCTACCAGGCCAGCGGCGATGACGAAACGCGCCGTCTTGTGACGTTGCAGAATGCGGCCTTCCTGCCGATGTTCCGCGCCGCAATGAACGACCGAGGCAACGTCAAGGATGCCACTATCGACGATTTGAAATCATCTGAGACTGATGGCAAGAAGGCCGGCATCGTCCAAATCTTCGACGAGTTGGGCAGCAATCCAATGTCGGCAGCGCGGTTGACGCTTGCTTTCCTCGACGGCGGGCAAAATCCACAGGGAGCCAGCGAGTTAATCGACGCCGCCCGCCTGCTTGTGTTCCTCAAAGGCAATGATGCGCACGATTACAAGTTCAGCTCCGCCATCCTCGAAGATTACTATCACGTCTCGCCCGAATGGCGCGATCTGTACTTGGCCTTGAATGTAGCCAAGCTGCGCAGCGCCCGCGACGCCGACAACCGGCTCGTGGAGCGTTCGCGCGCGGCCCTTCAGGCATAATAAAAGCGTCGCCCTTTTTGGCCACGCGCTGCGGCGGCCTTGCACTCCCTTGTGTGCCACTGGCTTTGCCGTGCCGTTTCTGCCAAGGCCCCGCCGCCCCTCGCACATTGTCGCGCTCCACTTGTCGTTGCTTTCCGCGCTCGTTCCCAGTACTCTAAGCTCAAAGTACGTCTAGGAGCAAAAAACGCATGATTCTCACGGGCAAGCGGGCACTGGTCACAGGCGGAACTCGCGGCATCGGTGGGGCAATCGCCATTGATTTGGCTCGGCAGGGCTGTGACGTGGCCATCAATGGCCGACACGATGACGAAGCGGCGGCGGCCGTCCGGCATGCGATCTCCACGGCCGGGCGCAAGTGCATCACGCTCGCCGGCGACGTGGCGCGCCCCGACGAAGTGGAACGGATCGTGCGCGAAACCGAAAGCAGCCTGGGCGGCCTCGACATTCTCGTTCACGCGGCCGGCGGGCCATCGTTCGGCACGATCGACGAGTGCAGCCCTGAGCAGTGGAAGGCCACGTTCGACGTGCACGTGCACGCGGCCTATTTTCTTTGCCGGCGCGCCCTGCCGATCATGCGGAAGGCGGGCGAGGGCGTCGTAATCCTGGTGTCTTCCGTCGCCGGCATTCGCGGATGTCCCACCGCGATCGCCTACGGCACTGCCAAGGCGGCGATCCTGCACTTCACGCGCATGCTCGCGCGCGACGAGGCGGATCACAACATTCGCGTCAATTGCATTGCTCCCGGCATCATCCGCACGCGCTTTCATGAGAACATGACGCCCGAAGCGAAGGCCCACAATCTCGCCGTGCGCATCCCGCTGCACCGCGAAGGCACGCCCGAGCAGGTGGCTGAAGCCGTGCGCGTTCTTGTGACCAACGACTTCATCACCGGCGAGCTATTGGTCGTCGACGGCGGCTCGTCGATGCAGGTCTGCCGGTGACCGAGCGGGGAGCAGGGGGCGGGGAGCAGGGAGTCGCAAGCATTGGCCCTGCACACGTTGTTGTTGATTGGGCGTGAGCGATGATCTCGATCCGACAATTCGTAGTCGCGAATATATCGGCGCTCGCGCTATTGTTGTTCGCTCGACCCGTTGGGGCGGCAAACAACGCCATGCTCGCTGCCGCGATGGAGTCGATCACGCCGGTCGAGCTTTACGACCACGTCGAAGTGCTGGCCGACGATGTGTATGAAGGCCGTGCGGCCGGAAGTCGCGGCGGTCACGCCGCCGCTCAATACATCGTCCAGCAGCTGCGGCAAACCGGGCTCGAGCCGGCAGGCACGCGCGGCGATTATTTTCAGACGTTTAACCGCAACTGGCGCAACATCCTCGTCCTGCACCGCGGCGACGACCCAGATTTGGAGGACGAACTCATCGTCGTCGGCGGGCATTACGACCATGTGGGGTACGGCAATCAAGACAATAGCTACGGCCCAACCGGGCGCATCCATAACGGCGCCGACGACAACGCCAGCGGCGTGGCCGTGCTCCTGGAAACAATTGAGGCGTTCGCCGCGTCGGGGGTCAGCACGCGGCGCCCGATTTTGTTTGCCTTCTGGGACGGCGAAGAGCGCGGGCTTGTCGGCTCCACGCATTGGCTCCAGTCGCCGACGCTGCCGGACACAAACGTGAAACTGGCGATCACGGTCGATATGGTCGGCCGGATGCAGGGCGGCCGGCTCTACATGTTCGGCACGCGAAGCGGCTTCGGTATGCGGCGCCTGCTGAGCGGGCCGCTCCCTGATTCGACACTCGATCCAATGGATGGCGGCGGCGGCAACCCGTTGTGGCTCGATTTTACGTGGGAGGTGATCGACAACAGCGATCACTGGCCGTTCCTCCAGAAGCGGATTCCCGCCGTGCTGCTGCACACTGGATTGCATCGCGACTATCACCGCCCGAGTGACGATGTGGAAAAAGTCAACCGCGACGGAATGCGCGATGTGGCGCGCTATTTGACCGCGATTTCAATCAAGGCAGCCAACGAGGAGAAGCTTCCAGCATATCGCCGCGAGTTCCGCCGGGAGTCGACCAGCGCGCAGCGCGTGATGGAGCGCCCGCTCGAACGCCGCTCCGTGCGAAATTGGCCCGTGGGGCGTCCGCGGCCGCGGTTGGGCATCTCCTGGCGCGAAGACAAGGCCGAGCCTGGCTCGGTGCTCGTGACTCAGGTAGTAGAAGGCACGCCCGCACACGCCGCTGGACTCGCGGTGCGAGATCGCATCTATGAACTGGACGCCAGCCCGTTTGCCGACGCGGCCGAGTTTGAGTCGGCCATCACTTCGCTTTTGGACTCGCAGGCGCCGGAGATTACGCTGCTTATCGAGCGCCGCGGCAATTTGCGGCCTATCCTCGTAAGAATGCCATCGGCCGAGACCGAAACAAATTGATCGTATAGAATGGGTCGAATCGGGGATGTGGCGGAACTGGCAGACGCGCTGGACTTAGGATCCAGTGCCCGCAAGGGCATGCAGGTTCAAATCCTGTCATCCCCACTGGTTTTCTCGGTGTTTTTTGCATCGCCGCTGCTAGCGTGTCGCGGGGTGTCACCTAAAGTGTCACCAAAAGCTGACCAAATGGCGTCGGCCATCGCGTCCGCATTTTGGCCCACATAATACTTCATCGTGGTGGCGATGTCTTCGTGACGCATTAGCTCTTTAAGGACCGCCGGCATAACGCGCATTGCCCATCGGAATCCGAATGCGCGCCTCAGATCGTGCGCGCTTGCGAACTTCCGCACGACCTTACCACTTTTGATTCGTTCGTCGACCACTACGCCGGCTGCCTTACCAATCGCTGAGAGCCGCTTGCCAACAACCGTGCGGTTGGCCGACAACAACGTTCCGTCCGTGTCTAGCAATGGAAACACCGGGCCGCGCCGTTCGCCTTCTGAAATACTCTCAAGCAGTGTAGCGAAGTCCGGTGTAATCGGTAGCAACCGGTCCTGATTGCCTTTCTCAGCTTCGGCCGGAATACGGAGCATTGGACGTTTTCGAGTCATATCCACGACAATTGCACCCGGCGTATCGTCCCATCGCAGCGTGAGTGATTCACTTAGCCGTAGCCCACTTGTCCACAGGCCGCGAAGATAAAACTTCCAAGTCTCGGCCGCGATATTTTCCACGATCTTGGGGGTGACTCGAAGCATTCTCTCAAATTCTTCGGTAGTAACCGCCCTGCCCCTCATAACTTTAGCGCCTTTCGCTCGCTTCGGCATCGTGATTTTTGGCAACGTGACTATCAGTTCTTGCAAGTGCGCCCAGCGCATCGCCGCCTTTAAATGGCGCAAGTGTCGTGCTATTGTCGCTTCTTCCGCTCCTGCACTACGTAACGCAGTCACGAAC
>DASXWB010000822.1:0-4821 GCA_036503915.1 Lacipirellulaceae bacterium
TGCGGCACACGGAGTGTGCCTACTACACGTGCCCATTCCCTCCGTAAATCACTTCGCGCGGGATCTCCTGCATCTCGTTGTAACCGCGCTTCACGCACATCAAATTGTCCTGCACGACCTGCTCGCCGCGCTTGCCGAAGTATTTGCGCAGCGCCTTCTCGACGCCGGCGTACACGGCATCATCCGTCATGTTGCTCAGCGCGGCGAACGGCGTGAGCTTCAAAAACCCTCCCAACAGCACGATGCCCTGCATCCGCATCTGCAGATCGGCCTCCGAGGCCACTTCGCGGGCGATTTGCACCATGTCGATGAAATAGACCCGCAGCCGCCTCTCGCGGATCGTGTTTTTGTCGCGAGTCGGAATCCGCTCCCAGACGTCGACCGGGTTCGTATACGGGCTTTGCATGAAGATCGCCCCGCCCGCGACGATGCCCTCCAGCGGGTTGCCGCTGAACAGCGCCGTCGTATCGTTCAGCACCACCAGGTCGACAAATTCGAGCTCGCTATGCGAGTAAATGTGCGACTCGGCGATCGTGAGATAATAGGTCGTCGGCAGGCCCTTCTTTTCTGAGCCGTACTTCGGGTACGCCTGCACGTCTTTGCCAAACACTTGCCCGCCGATCGTGGCGATGACTTTGTTCGTAGTCACCGAGCCGAATCCGCCGATCGAATGCCCGCGCATCGAAAACGCACCCGGCGGACGCAAATCGGGATCTTCCTTCACCGTGAGCGCCGTGCGGTGCTTGATGCCCACGCTGAAAAAGTCCTGGCCATCGTGCATCATGTTTTCGTAGACGGCGTAGATATCGCCGGGGCGCACATCGCGGCTGCCCAGTCCCGCCGCCCCGTGATAAATCCGCGGCACGCGATCGATGAGCTCTTGCCCGTTCTGCCCGGTCACCGCGTCGCAGAATGCCGCCTTCAACTCGCGCGTGAGATGGTTGCCCGTCGTGGAAAGCGGGTCGTCCATCCGCTCGATCACCGTCACAGCCTTGGCGTGCTTCAGCGCCTCGACGATCTGCACGGCCGGGAACGGCCGGAAGCAGTACACGTTGAGGCAGCCCGCCTTGATGCCTTTTTCATTGCGCAGCCAGTCGACCGTGGTTTGGGCCGTTTCCATGTAGCAGCCCATGCCCACCAGGATGTACTCGGCATCATCGCAACGATATGGCATCACGAAGTCATACCGGCGCCCGGTATTGCGATAAAACTCCTCGAACGCTTCCTGCAGGGCCGGCTCCACCTGGTCGTAATACCAACGCTGGGCGATCTTGCCCTTCATGTACGAGTCTTGGTTCTGCACGACGCCCGACATCATCGGGTTGTCCGGGTCCATGAGGTTCATGAGTTTGTCCTCGGGTCGGCCGATGTACTCCTTCATGAACTCCGGCTCGATCAGCCGGACTGATTCAACCGTGTGCGTCGTGAGAAAGCCGTCCTGCACGTTGAAGAACGGCGTTGACGATGCCTCCGCGGCTCGCCGCGAGATGAGACACAGGTCACCCGCCTCTTGCGCATTGCGAGCAAAGAGCATCCCCCAGCCGCAGTCGGCCACGCTCATCATGTCGTCGTGACCCGCGTGCACGTTGAGACCTTGGCTCGTAAGTGCCCGCGCGCCGATGTTGAACACCGCCGGCAGCCGCTTGCCGCTGATCGTGTACAGAACCTCCTTCATCAAGACGAGGCCCTGGCCGGACGTGAAATTGGTGACCCGTCCGCCGGCCGCGGCGAACCCTTCGCAAAAGGATGCCGACGAGTGCTCGCTCTCCGGCTCGACAAACACGAGCTGATCGCCCCACAGGTTGGGCACGCCATTGACCACGGCCTGGTTGAACCCGCCGCCCATGGTGGTGGAGCTGGTGATTGGAAACGCCCCGCAGCCCTGCGAGATCCGCGTTTCCACCCACACGACCGCTTCCGCGCCGTCGCACGTGGTTGGAATGCCCGGATACTGAAATTTCTCGACGACGGGCGCTACGAGCGGAATATCGGTCGTCCGATCAATCGTGGTCGCCATTAGTGATTCCTCGGCCGCACGCGCCGCTCGCGGCTGAGCGCAGCCGCCCACGGTCGCTATTTGTTTAGAACACCGCCACCCCGGGCTCGCGTTGGCGAGCCGATGCGCTTCTTTAGAACTCCAACCCTCTCCCAGACCCTCGCGCCGCGTGAGGATCTGGGAGAGGGTTCGATGGCGCGTTTAAAAGGTCGAGTCGTAGACCGTCGTCGAGGAGAAATGATTATGGCGGCTGGTCTACTCTAAATTCCGTCAATGGCAATTATAGGCGCCGCTAATATCCTATACAATTCTAGGAACGCTGCCAAACTTTTTCTGAATGATTAGAGTGACACGACGCAACCCGTTGGTAAATTGACCGATACGTCGCTGGCTAATCGATTGAACGCATTATTCTTATTCCCTCTCCGGGCTCCTCGCTCCCTGCTCCACATGCCGCAAGCCGTCGCCGACCTTTGCCGCGAACATCAAATCGATGTCCCGCAACTTGCCCAGCGCAGCGGGCTGGAGGAAGGCCGCACGCTCGCGATTGTTCTCGGCCGTTGGACTCCAAGCCCGGCCGAGCGCCAAAAAATCGCCGCGGTATTCAACGTATCCGTCGACCAAATCTCCTGGGGTCACAAGACGCCCATCCAACATCTTTATGGACATGGTCCGGGATAAGCGTATTGCTTATGAGGAAGTGAATACGGTATAGGATGCGGGGTGCAGGAACAGGGACGAACCGTGGCTGCTGGTTCCCTGCCCCGGCATCCGGCGTCGTGTATCCTCGGCTACTTCCCAAAGGAGCTCCCATCATGGCAACAAGTCTCGCTTCACTCTGGCTGCCCATCCTCGTCTCCGGCGTGGTGCTGTTCTTCGCCAGTTGGCTGGCATGGATGGTGATCGGCCATCACAAGGCCGACTGGAAAACGCTGCCGAACGAAGATCAAGTCACGGCGATGATTCGCGGCGGGATCCAGCCCGGCCAGTACATGTTTCCGAACTGCCCGACGGCCGAAGAATACAAGAGCGAGGCCTTTAAGGAAAAAATGAAAACGGGCCCCCATGGCGTGCTGTATGTCTGGGGGCCCGACGTCAACATGGGCTTCAATATGCTGCTCACCTGGTTGTTGTTCACCGCAATCAGCCTGGTGATCGCGTACCTGGCGGGCATGGTGATTCCGCCCAAGCCGAACACCGACTTCTGGTTCGTGTTCCGCTTCGTCGGCACGGCGGGCATCCTCGTCTATGCGACTTCCGGTCTGCTCAACGCGATCTGGTTTCGCCGCCGAGTGATCGGCGACGTGATCGACGGCATCGCCTACGGCCTGATCACCGGCCTGATCTTCGCCGCGATGTGGCCCGGCAGCGGTGCGTAGCTGGAATAACCACGGAGGGCACGGAGTTTTGAGGAATGCAGAACAGGAATTGCAAATTGAAAATTGCAGAATGCAAATTGAAAAATGACGGTCAGCACGCCGTAATTTGCAATTTGAAATTTGCATTTTGCAATGTTCTCTCCGTGCCCCAGTGGTGAAAGTCTGAATGCGATCGACCGACTCCGACATCGACCAGGTTGCCTGCTGGCTTGCCTCGTCGCAACGCGCCGTCGTCCTCACCGGCGCCGGCATCAGCACCGAAAGCGGCATCCCTGACTTCCGCTCGCCGGGCGGCGTTTGGTCGAAGTACCGCAGCGTGTACTTCGACGAATTCATGGCAAGCGCGTCGGCGCGCCACGAATACTGGCGCCAGAAATGCGAGATGCATCGCGACTTCGCGGACGCAAAGCCCAACACGGGCCACTCTGTTCTCGCGCGCTGGGAAGCGGCCGGCCGCTTGCGCGGCGTCATCACGCAAAACATCGACGGCCTGCACCAGCTCGCCGGCAGCTCTCAGGTGCTCGAGCTGCACGGCACGGCGCGCCAGGCCGCCTGCTTGGACTGCACGGCGCGATTCGACATCGAGCCGCTCGTGGCCCAATTCCAAACGACCGGCGCCGTGCCCGATTGCCCGCAATGCGGCGGCCGCCTCAAACACGCCACGATCTCCTTCGGCCAGATGCTGCCCGCCGACGTGCTCATGCAAGCGACGCGCTGGGTGCGCGACGCGGACCTGATGCTGGCCATCGGCTCCTCGCTCGTGGTGACTCCCGCGGCCGATCTGCCGCGTGTCGCCAGATCTTCCGGCGCACGCCTTGTCATCGTCAACCGCGATCCCACGCCGCTCGACCAGGTCGCCGACGCCGTGCTGCGCGGCTCGATCGGTCAGGCATTGGCCGACATTGATGCCCTAACGGCATGATGCTTCTTTTTCGTGCCGGCGCATGATCGCTGGCTCGCAGTCGCAACATCGGTGATCGTCCAAGATGCCGCGCTGGCAAAATGTCGATCTGCGGCGTTGTTAATTTGACCACGGATAGCACGGAGATCACGGATAAAGTTATTACAAAGGACGTTGCGGCGTCACTGGCGGGCGAATGACTTCATGTTTGGTTATTCATGACATCCGTGTGATCCGTAAAATCCGCGGTCAAAAAAGTGCGCCCATTTCGGGTTATCGAACTCATGCGCGGCGGACCTGCCAGGTTTGGTTTTCGCCCCAGTGAAATTTTTTTCTTTTTTTTCGTGGGGCGAAATTCGGCGAATTTCGCCCCAGCGCGCCCGCGCAAGTCGTTTGCTGGTTGCACGTTCGTACGCGGCGGTGGGGCGAAATGGTCTCGATTTCGCCCCGGGGGGGTGACAAAAACCCCCCGGGCTGAGGCAAAATTCGACAGGAACTTCACGGTGCCGCATCAGTTGTCCAAAACTCCCACACACATACTTTTG
>DASXWB010000823.1:0-1951 GCA_036503915.1 Lacipirellulaceae bacterium
CAACTGGGCTTTGGTGTTACGCGAAGTAAGGAGGAGACTGCGATGCAAGACATGACTCGTAGGCAAGCCGTGGCGACTGCCCTCGGTGTGGTCGGACTCGGGTCGATAGCGAGCGGACGGGCCGCGGCGTCGGAGCCGCTAGAAACATCCAGTTTGACCGGTCGCTGGTTCTGCGACGACGAGGGCACGTATTACCTGCGCCAGTTGGGGGCCACGGTGTGGTGGTTCGGGCGGAGTAAAAACGACGGGGAGTTCTGGACCAACGTATTTCGTGGGACGCTGACGGGAAACGTCCTCGACGGGGAGTGGGCGGATGTGCCGATCGGTCGGGACCAGTTGTCGGGCACAATGACTTTGGAGGTCAAAGTCGCCGACCGGCAAGTGATCGGACTGCGCAAAACCCGCCAGATCGGCGGCGACTTCCTCGGCGAGAATTGGAAGCGCGCGGACTAGTGAGCAAGGAAGCCTAACCTAAGTCGCAGGGTAGCATATGAGTTGGCGAACCGGGCTTGAAATGTACTTGGATGTTCTTAATGTCATCGATAAGTACGAAATAGACGATGACTCTCGCCTCGACCTAAAGGACGCATACTGGACGTATTTTTCTACCACGACGTTGATTCATCTGGTATGGAAGACGATCCAGTGCTTGCTCCCATTTATACTCGGCTGGAGCAAATTCGCACCTCGAACGACTCAGCTTAGATAAAAAAGCGTCTAGTCCTTTGCGAGAGTGAGTCAGGAGCGCCGTCGCATTCGGGATAACCCGCCGCTGCACTCGGCCGCAGCCGCAGAGCGGTTAATTTCCTGCGGTCGCGCCGTTAGTTCACTCGCCGGACGGCGCGGTGTCGCCCAGTAATTGCTGCAAATGCTCGCCGAGTGCGGGGCCGCGGGCTGCGGCGGTGACGATGACGCCGTTTTTGTCGACGAGGATGGCGCGCGGGATGGCCGTGATGCCGTACTTGCGGCCCATGGGATGGTCCCAGCCTGTGGCGTTCGGGTCGTCGCTGAAGAGGGCGGGGAATTTGAAGCCGGTTTGGTTCACGTAAGCGTCGAGGCCTGCGCGGTCTTGATCGAGGCTGATGCCGAGCACTTCGAAGCCCTTGCCATGATACGCGGCGTAGTTTTCGAGGATGTTGGGCACTTCGGCGCGGCAGGGGCCGCACCAGCTGGCGAAGAAATCCACGAGCACGACTTTGCCGCGGTACGAATCCCAGTCGAACTTCGAGCCGTCCGTGAGCGTGCCTTCCAGCTCCAGCTTGTTGCCCGGCAGGCGGCGCATCGTGCCTTCCACGAGCGCTCCCATGCGCTGGACGACTGGTTCGCTGGAAGCGCGGAACGCGGGCAGAAGCTCGTTAATTGCCGTGGATGCGAGCTTGCTGCTGTCCGCGTCGCTTTCGAGCATGTCGGAGAATCGGATGACCAGCTCGGCGCTGCCGCGCGTCAGGCCGTGCTTCTTGACGTCGGCCACGAAGCGCTCGATCGTCGCCGCACGGGTTTCCGAATCCAACTGGTTCCACTCGCGCAACTTTCGGACCAGGCGGAGCTGGATGATCGATTCGGCGATTTCATCGCTCGCATTCTCTTGCAGGTCATCGAAGAGCACATCGACTTGCGGTCCAGTGTCAAACTTGCCCATCAGGCCGATCAGGCGCAGCGACTCGGCGGCCATATGAAGCTGGGCCGCAGCCTGGTCCTTCGAAGTGTCGTTGACGACGGACTGCTTGGTGGCCGCGACGATGGAAGCGGCCGCCTGTTCGTAGTGCTCGCGCGCGGAGGCGTTTTCATTGGCGCTTTTGCCGGTGGCCGACTGGTTGGACGCCACGCCTGGTCCGTAGGACAGCCATGCAAGGAACGCGACGAGGGGAATGGAAATGAGGGCCAGTAGTTTTTGTGATGTGGTCATGTGAGAGCCTTGTTTCTTTGAGGCAGTTCGACGCGTCGGCTGCTT
>DASXWB010000824.1:0-4977 GCA_036503915.1 Lacipirellulaceae bacterium
CTGACCACGTTTTGGGGTGTAGGCGCCTGGGGCATCGCCCCAGTCGTTGATGCTGGTTGGGAGAACGTCCCTGACAATCTACTTGTAGGCGCCGTGGATGCCGCGCCCGATTTAGCCGCCATCGACGATGCTGGCACTATCACCGACACGCCCCCTGCACTCATTCGCCCAGCGCAAGCGATGCTCTTGGCATGGGCGGCTGGATGTGTTGCCCTGTGGCTGGCCGTTGCCTGGCGCTATCGGCGGATCATGCAGCTGGTGCGATCGATGCGCCGCATCGACGAAGGCCCGGCACGCATCGAGTTGGAGCGCCTGGCCGCGCGCTTCGCGATTCGAACCGTGCCCGATATCTACGTCACCGAGCGTGCCACCAGCCCGATGCTGCTGGGAACGCTCGAACCGAAAATCGTTTTGCCCGAGTCGCTACTGGAGAATCTCGACGCCGAGAAACTGCGCCTTGTCCTGGCCCACGAGCTCGTGCATTGGCGAAGGTACGACACGTGGGTCGGCTGGTTGCAGGTGCTTGTGCAAGGCGTGTTCTGGTTCCATCCGCTGGTGTGGTTCGCGAACGCCCGGATTCGGCACGAGCGAGAATGCGCCTGCGACGAGATGGTGCTGCGCGAACAGCCAGAAAAGCGCGAGAATTACGGCGAGACGATTCTGCGTGTGCTGACCATGGCCCGCGGCCGATCGCTGGTCGCGGCCAACATGGTCGGCATTTTTGAGCGGGGCTCACGTCTTCAAACTCGATTGGAGGAAATCATGAGCTTCGATCCGGCAAAACGCCGCTTCGGCTGGCTCTCGCGCGCGGCGCTGGTCGCTATTGCTTTGCTGTTTTTGCCAATGGCCGCGCCCGGGGTACAGAACGACAATGAGGCCGATGCGCCGCTGCAGGCCGCAGCGCGCGAAGATTCCGGCAATAAGATTACCGGTACTTTAAAGCTGCGCCCGAAATCAACGCATTGGCCCACGATCGTTTCATCGACACCGAAGATCGGCGCCACCGACGTCGACCCGGTCCTCAAGGAAATCTCCGTGACGTTCGATCGCGACATGGACGTCAGCGGATATAGCTGGACCGGCGGCGGCGAGTTCTATCCACAAATGCCAGAAGGCGCCACGCCGGTATGGAAGGACAAGCGGACGTGCGTCCTCCCCGTCCAACTGAAGAAGGGCGCGTTCTACCGTGTGGGCATCAACTCGTCGAGCCACCAAAACTTCAAGAGCGCGGTTGGCGCGCCGGCCGAAACGGCGGCCATTTACTTCGCGACCGAAGGCGCATCGCGCGCCGTCGCCAGCCGCGTGCGTGTGCCCAAAGTCGTCGAAATGGAACCTGAGAATGGTGCAATTGATGTCGACCCGGCGGTGAAAGTGCTTCGCGTCACATTTGATATCGCCATGGATACGAACAGTTATTCATGGACGCGCGGAATTGTCGAATTTCCCGAAACTCCTGCGGGGGAAAGGCCTCGTTGGTCTCGCGACGGCAAAACCTGCTTGCTTCCGGTGCAGCTTAAGTCTGGCACAATCTACGCTGCCGGACTGAACAGCGCTCATCACAAGAACCTCGCCAGCAAATGGGGCGTGCCGCTCGAGCCGGTAAGCTACGCGTTTCAAACTTCTGGCGATGGGCCCGCGCGCGCCGAAACCCGGCCCGAACCGGGCGAGCTACCGCGCATTGTGAAAATGGTCCCCGAAAATGGCGCCGACAACGTCGATCCGAGTCTCACGGAAATTAAAGTGACGTTTGACCGGCCGATGGCGGAGAGCTTTTCCTGGACCGGCGGCGGCGAAAACTTTCCAACCATTCCGCAGGGCAAGAAGCCTAGCTGGTCACGCGACCGCAAAACGTGCACGCTGCCCGTTGAATTGAAACCAAGCTGGGAATATCGCCTCGGCCTCAACAGCCCGAGTTTCAAAAACTTCGCCAGCGCGGACGGCATCCCGCTCGAGCCGATCGTCTACGAGTTCAAAACGAGCCCCGCGAACGAGTAGCACGCGGCCGCAGTCTGCGCGAGGCCGCCAGCGCATCGGGGCGGTTCGGATCTGCCGGATCGCCCCGCTTTCTATTCATAGCGCCTAACAGAATGAATAAAACCGCCAAGGGCGCCAAGTTCGCCAAGTAAAGGCGTCCGGCCTTTTGCGCTTCTTGGCGCACTTGGCGTCCTTGGCGGTTTCATATTGTTAAATGCTCTTACTCGGTATTCGATTGCTGCTTCCGCTCAAACCGCAGCAGCACGAAGTGCGTCGGCAGATAGAACAAGACCGGCATCGAAATCATCAGCAGTGCGAAGTAAACCGGCCCCGGCACCGGCGGCTCTGATTCGCCCAGGCCGAATACAAAATTGATGTTCTCCTGGCGCGTGCTGACGAAATAGCTTGCCACCAATACAATCCAGCACACGAGCGTTTGAATCGCGAGCGCGCGGCGGTCGTAGCCGTATCGCGCGACCATCCAAACCAACAGCGGCGGCATCCACAGGTGGAACAACGACAGCAATCTCAACCACAGTGGATAATTCGGGTCGAACATATACGGGCTGAATCCGACGAGCGGCCTGCCCAGCGGCAAGCCGCCTACAATATCAATGCACCAGATCAGGTCGAACACCAGCACCGAAAGCGCCAGCATGCTGGCCAACAAGCTGCTTTCGCGCCACAGCGCGACGATGCTCAGAATCAGCGCCAGGTCCGAGAACCACAAGAAATTCTGCGGGCCGTACTGGTACCAGTACACGGGCACCAAAACGCAAACGAAGGCCGTGTGCAGAATTTTGATCGTGGTAGAGAGCATCGAAGTTGGCCGGCGCAAAGACATAAGCAATGTCTCAAAAATAACTTCCGCCTTCCGAAGAGTGAACAGGAGAATTCGCAGGGATTGATGGAACAGGAGAAAACGGAGACAACAGAGAAATAGCGATCGTGCTTGCTCAGTTTCCTCCGTCTACTTTGTTTCCTCCCTTTGCAAAGGAGCTACCATGCATCCTTTGTTTGCCCAGGCATCGGGATTGACCCACGACGTGATCGGCGCTGCCATTGAAGTGCACAAGGATAAAGGTCCGGGATTGCTGGAATCGATTTATGAGTGGTGTTTGACGATGGAGCTCGAATTGCGCGGTCATCAAGTCCAAAATCAAGACCAGGTTGTTGTTCGGTACAAGCAGTTTGGAGCGCCAGTATCCTCTCCGGTTCGATCTGTTGGTCGATCGCTGCTTGTTTGTGGAGGTAAAAGCCACTGACGACGTGCATCCCATCAATAAGGCGCAGTTGCTCAGCTACATGAAGTTGCTGGATATCCCGCTGGGTTTGATCATCAACTTCAATGAATTGAAGCTGACCGATGGCGTATCAAGGTTAATCATTCCGGGTGCGAATCTGGAATGAGTCCACGGAGATGACGGAGCAAACAGAGAGAGTCTTCTCCGTTACCTCTGTTCCCTTCTGTTCATTATTATCCCGCGCCTGCTCGCCCGGCCCACGCCGCTCGTGCAGCTCAGGTAATGGATTTCGACATTGAGCGCGTGCATCGCGTTGTAGGCGTCGCGCACCAGGTGAACGAGCTTGTCGTCGGGCGGAAAGCGCCGCTTGTGCATCCGCTTCTCGAGGCGCCCCAGGTAGGCGAGCATCGGCCTCAGCGTCTCCTTGAGAGCCTGGGCCTGTGCGGGGGTCAAGTCGTCGCTTCGCATGAGGTCCACGATGCGCGCTCGCCGCGCAACGGGCAATGCCGCTTTTCTGCAGACACTCCGCGCCTTGCGGGCTTGTTCGGCGAAGTTGCACGATTTGTGTGCCGGGCCGCATCGCGTTCGACTGTCAGTTTGGCGTAGTGTTGCACTTCGGCGCATTTCTTGCTGGCACTCTTTGCCGCTGACCGGGCCCACTGCGCGCGAGTTCCGCCAAAAACTGATCGTTTCCTTCGTTCGGCGCCATTCAACCATGCCCGAAATCAATACGACTCCCGCGTCCGAACTGGCAGACTCCAGTCCAGGTTGGACGCGCCGCGAGCGATTCCGGCTGGATGGAGTGCGCTACGACGTCTACGTTGCGGCCTGCAGAAACGGTTACTGCGGCGTCTGGGTGTGCGTCGATTGCGGCGAGCACGGCGCCTCGCCCGTGAACGATTCAACCCCCGAAGAAGCTCACGCCCGCGCGAAGATCAGCCTGTGTGTCCATCACAACCAGGCCCATCGCCGGCGCAGCAAGCCGCGCTAAGCTGACCGCCCGCGGGGCTGGTCGAAACGGCGCATCACGGGATAGGAGCCGCGGGCGATTACCTGTGGGAGGCGTCTCCGACGCCGATGGCGATTTCAATAGTCTCGCGTAATCGGCGTCAGAGACGCCTCCCACGACTGTTGCACTGGGGCGTGCGACAGGTTCATAATGAGTGCGGCCGCGCCCGCGCGTCCGTTCGCAGGACCGTTTGAGTCGTTTTGGCGGAGGCTGCCATGAATCGCGATGTCCGAAACAGTCGTTTGTTGCTGTTCATTCTGCTGTGCTCCTCGCCCGTCGCGGCCCGTGCCGATGTGCCGAGTTTCATCACACGCGACCCGCGGCTCCCAAATCCGGACCGGCCGTACGACATGCAGGACGGCCGGGTGGAATTCCTCCAAGCGCACGACATGGGCCTGTATGACCTCGAGTTCCAGGCGCTCGACCCGAGCCAGCTCGATATCCCAACGCTGAACGGCGAAGGCAACTGGGAGTTCGATTCGAAGTACACAATCGCCTACGAGGCACAAGTCAGCTTCGGTTTGGGGCCGGTGCATCGCGTGATCGGCCGGGGCCTCGCGCATATCCGCGGCATCGCGCCGGGCGGCAACGAGCCGCGCGTTTTCGACACCGAGGTTCTGGCGCTCGATCTGGAAGGACTCTCGTCGCGGCCGGGCGAATTTCTTTTCCGCGAGTCGCCGACACTGCGCTCCAGCGGGCAAACAATTGTCGCCGACGCGTGCCCGCTATGTCTTGGCCCAGTGCCGATCT
>DASXWB010000825.1:0-2040 GCA_036503915.1 Lacipirellulaceae bacterium
GACGTCGTAATTGACGTGGTCCGCGGCACTGAGGAATTCGCGGTCGATGGCGTCCAGCCTTGAAACGAACGACCGGCGAGCAGCATCCCGGCGGTTTTCGTCGGCCAGCGAAATCTTCGGCAACTGGTCGTCATAGCGGTGGTCGCCCGTTTTGGTTGCGAACAGCGGATCCTCGCGCAGTCGAAACTCCCAGGCTTCGTCAAAAAGCGCCGCCAACTCGTTGCTGGCGGCGTTCTCCGCCGCATGCAGCGGCTTGCCACTTACCGCCGCCACCGCAACCACGATCACGCATACACTCAAGCGAAGATGCGATCGCATGAAAGAAACTCCCTGGTGAATTGACGGTGACGCACTCATACAATTGATTTCCAATCTATCGCATTCTGCATTGAGAATGAACCGGCTGAGCGGTGAGTAAGTGGACCATCCTTAGGATGGTGCCTGGTGACAAGCGAGTAGGTATCGAAACCGCGATCTACTCGGCTACTGAAACGGTAAATACAAAAGGTCTCACGCAGAGGCGCAGAGCCGCGGAGTTGTAAGGAGCAAAGTAAAACGGGCATATCCTTCAATTTGTCAACGATGATTCATATTCATACATTCAGAATGCATCGTTTCCAATTCAAGACGCGCTTAGTTTATTTCTCCTTGATTTCTCTGCGTCTCTGCGTGAAATTCTTTTACTGTCTCGGTCACCTACATACGATGTGCTGCGGCATGGCCCATTTTGAATCCAACCATCAATAATCGGTCAGCCGCGCTTCGCCAGCGCCAACACGTCGGCGAAAGGCACGCGTTGCCACTGGCCGAACTCTGCGCGCGTGCGGAGTTTGGCCCGCGTAGTGGCCGGCGAGCTGATGCCGCACAGGAAGCGGGCCAATTGACGCGGCGTGCGCAAGGCATCGTGCCGCTCGGCGCGCAATCGCTTGATGACCTCGGCATCCAAGAACGAGCTCGATTGGTTGCGCGATGCAACTAGCGGCTGCGCAGACTCGCCATTGCAGCGGCTGCAGTGACCGCAGGCCGCGCGCTGCTCGCCGAAGTATTCCAGCAGATGCTGCGTCAAGCATCCGTCGTGCTCGGCCAGCGTCACGACGCTCCGAACCCGGGCGATATCGTGGGCTTCGCGCTCGAGAAAACGTTGGGCCAGACTATCCACGAGCGTCTGCCGGTCGGCCGGCTCGTCCAGGCGTCGATAGCCTTGCCGAACACCAGTGGCCTGAACGATCAGATCGCCCTGTTGTTCGAGGTACTCCAGGGCGGCGACGATCCGCTCGCGCGGCTGGCCGAGCTGTCGACCGGCCGCATCGGCGTCCAGCGAGAACCACGTGCGGCCGCGCTTGGCACAACGAAACAGGGCCCGTAAGAAATCGGCGCGGGCAGCGTCGAATTTCACCAGAATCTCGGCCGACGCGCGCTGCGGCTGAAACTTGAACTCGCTGTAAAACGACCCCGTTGATTGCAGGATGCCTTCCAGCTCCAAATAGGTGATCAGCGTCTTGACGACCAGCTCGCGGACATCATGCCGCTGGGCCAGATCGTAAACGCCGACGTCGAACTCCGCGCGCTGATCCAGAAGCTCGTCGACCATCGCGGCGACTGTTTCCGGTTCGGGCGTATCGCCATAAGTGAAGTTTTCGAGCGTGACCACATCATCGGCACAGGCCAGCATTTCGCAAATGGCCGGCTCACCGTCGCGGCCTGCCCGGCCGATCTCCTGCACATAGCTTTCGCGGCTCTTCGGCAGGTTGTAGTGATACACGGCGCGGATATTGGCCTTGTCGATGCCCATGCCAAAGGCGATCGTCGCCACCACAATCATGTCGTCGGCCGCCATGAACGATTCTTGAATCTGGTTGCGCTCCTCGGCCGACAGGCCGGCATGATAAGCGCGGGCCGAGAAGCCGCACTTGGCCAGGTAATCGGCGATTTGATTGGCGGTGCGCTGCAGCGTGACGTAGACAATCGTCGGTCCGATCGGCCGCGATTTGAGCCGCGCCGCGAGCAACCCGGCCCGCTCGCCGTCGAGGCACGGCGTAA